>NZ_MAFX01000050.1:0-6272 GCF_001683555.1 Methanohalophilus sp. DAL1
TATACTGGCTGTGCCACTTAGCCTTTTCACTGCCATTTTTCTTTCCGAAATAGCCCCCCCAAAAATAGCTGAAACAATAAGACCTTTAATTGAATTATTAGTAGGAATTCCTTCAGTAGTCTATGGAATTTTTGGGCTATATGTAATAGGAAACATTTTTGAAAATTATTTAGATCCAATTATAGATCACTATTTTGGATTCATTCCTATATTTCGCGATGTATCAGAAGGTTCAGGCAACGGCGTATTATTGGCATCTACGGTCCTTGCTATAATGATACTACCTACTATAGTTTCGATTTCAGAGGATGCGATGAAAGCTGTTCCCTACAGCTACCGGGAAGGTTCATTCGCCCTTGGGGCAACAAAATGGGAAACAATCAGGGAAATAGTTCTGCCAACTGCTTCAGGGGGCATCATGTCCGCAATAATTCTTGGGACCATGCGTGCCATGGGAGAAACAATGGCAATAGTCATGCTTCTTGGCAATTCTTTAAAAGTTCCATCCTCTGTTTTTGATACTAGTTATGCCATGACCTCAAAGATCCTGAACGACATAGGGTACCATGTTGCTATAGAAGAACACAGAAGTGCAATTTTCGGAATTGCAGCTGTACTTTTTGCCATAGAAATCGTGTTTGTGGGACTTGCAAGAAAGATAGGAGGAAACAGATGAATAACAGGAATGTGAAAAGCCAGTTCTTCCATGGAGTCTCATATTTTGCGGCTTTTACAACAGTAGCCATTCTATTATTTATACTGGGAAGAATAGCCCTTGAAGGATTGCCAGCTCTTAGCCTTGAATTCATATTGACCTCTGAATCCGATTTCAAAGGATTTGGTGGAGCAATTGGCAATGCTATAATCGGTACATTAATCCTTTCCATTGGTTCAACTTTACTGGCAGCTCCCTTTGCCATAGGCACTGCAGTCTACCTCCAAAAATATGCAAATGAAGGTAGAATTGTGCGTGCATTCCGATTCTTCATAGACGTACTTGCAGGCACACCGTCAATCGTTCTGGGGATATTTGGTCTACTATTCCTAGTATTCTACCTGAGAACTGTTACCGGAGGATTTTCTATGATTTCAGGTATAATTGCACTTGCAATCCTGATTCTACCGGTAATAGAAAGAGCTGCAGAAGAAGCCATTAACACAGTACCGTCAGAACTTGAAGATGCAGCTTATGCTCTGGGTGCTACAAAGTGGGAAATGATTAGGGACATAACACTGCCCTATGCATTGGCAGGCATAATGACAGGTGTTGTGCTCAGTATAGGAAGGGCTGCAGAAGAATCTGCAGTTGTAATCCTTACAGCTGGCTATTCTCAGTTTTTCCCCGAATTCAAAGTTGCAGCCAGCGAAAAACTGATTTTTGGAATGAAAATCTACCCATTCCAGGATCTTATAGCAGCTCTTCCAATCACGGTATATCATGGTTTTGAATTTCCGCATCTGGTATCACCCTCCGAAAGTTTTGCAGCCGCTTTTGTACTGATTGTAATTGTCATGTTAATCAATGCCATCACCCGCCTGATAGTCTGGAAGAGGAGAATTGGTTAAAATGGGATTGCTAAACCGCTTCAAAAAAAAATCTGAAACCGAACAGGAAGAAGTAAAAGAGAATTTACAGGAAGTAGTGAATGATTCGGAAGAGTTGAAAGCAAATCCAGAAAGTGAAAAAGACAATACACTAAAGAAACGATTACGTATACCATTTTCAGGCAAGAATAAAAACGAAAATGAAAAAGAACCCTATAAACAGGAAAACACAAAGAACGACAAAAAAAGTCTCCTGAGTATCGATGGGTTGATGAAACGCATCTTCCCGGATTCCTGTGATGAAGTGATCGAACTGGGCTTTGATGTGGGCAAGGTCGAAGAACCGCAAATGGGTGTACCACTCAGAAACGTCAACCTGACCTATGCCGCAAAGGAACCTTTCCAGTACGTGCATGTTGAATTCAACGGGGAAGAACTGGAATACACCTGTCTTGAACCGCCATTGAGTGAAGGGGAGGAGCGCTACCTACAGATCATAGAAGGAGCCTTTGAGAAACTTACCACCACGGAAATCCTTGTAATAGATAGCGAGCAACGTGATGAAGCGCTGAGACAGCGTTTTGCCATGATAATTGATATCTACAGGCTGGATATGAGTGAGTTCCAGCGGGAAAAGATGTTCTATTACCTCCTGAAGAAGTATACGGGTTTTGGCAATATAGATATCCTGATGAACGACCCCTATATCGAAGATATAACCTGTAACGGTCATGAAATGCCCCTCTTCGTCAACCATCGTATGTATGGTTCTGTCAGGACAAACGTAGTCTTCAAAGAAGTTGAACTTAACAATTTTGTCATGCGCATGGCCCAATCCTCAGGCAGGCATATATCAGTCCTCCAGCCAATCCGTGACGCAACCCTTTCCGATGGCAGCCGTGTAAACCTTACACTGGGAAAGGAAGTCACCAGAAAAGGTTCCACATTCACCATCAGGCGTTTCAAAAGCAATCCTGTTTCAGTAATCGACCTGATGAATTACAAGACCTACAACTCAGAAGTACTTGCCTACCTCTGGATAATAGTCGAATACCAGCGTTCTGTGCTGGCCTCAGGAGGTACAGCTTCAGGAAAAACCACCACCCTCAACGCATTGGGCTCTTTCATACGTCCCGAGTACAAGATCGTGTCCATCGAAGATACTGCGGAGATCAATCTCATGCACCCCAACTGGACCCAATCCATAACACGGGCAGGTTTCGGTGGTGGAGAAGGAGTAGAAGAAGCAGGTAACATCCAGCTTTACGACCTCTTGAAAGCCGCCCTCAGGCAACGCCCTGAATACATCATCGTTGGTGAGGTTCGTGGTGCAGAAGCATCAACCCTCTTCCAGGCAATTTCTGTGGGTCATCCCTGTATGGGTACCATTCACGCCGGTTCAATGAAAGAACTGGTATCCAGGGTCGAATCCGAACCAATGAACGTGCCACGTAACCTCTTCTCAAGTCTTGATGTAGTAATATTCAATGCCATGATCAAGGTAGGAGAACACTTCATCCGCCGTGCCCTGAGTATTGTGGAACTTGTAGAAGTGGACCCCGACAGGGGAGATATAATCACCAATCCGGTTTTCAAATGGAATGCCTACAATGATGACTACATATTCAGCGGCGATAGTGCTATGTTCGAAGACATCTCCCAGGAATTCGGGATAGAAATCCCATACCTGAGAAAAGAAATGGAAACACGGGCACAATACCTAGACTACCTGCAGAATAACAATATAAAAGAATACAAAGAAGTTGTGCGCTACATTCGACGTTATGCCAGGGATAAGGATGACCTTATGGAGCAGGAAGACAAGGAGCGTAAAAGTCACTCAGAAGCCGATATTGAAGGCAAACCCGGTGTAGAAGAGTCACTAACAATAGAGGAAGTTGTACAGAATATCGAAGATGTGGGAAGTGTAGTTTAAGGGAGCCATTTCATATGTCCGCACAAAAAGTCTGTGATTCCGATGATCCCGAACACCAGAATGAAAAAGAAAAAACCACGATAATAGATCGATATATTGAAAAGTACAAGGTATTTTGCTACCATTTCGGACATTATGTGGACAGGCAACCCCAAGAAGACCTGGCCAAACTGCTCTATCGTGCAGACATGGAAATGACACCCGGAATGTTCGTATCCCTTACAGTGGTAACTGCACTTCTGGCAAGTGTACTTGTTTTTGTAATATCATCAGTCACATTCCATTTACTATCCTACTCCCCCTTATATCCCTTGTTACTAACTCTGTTGATCTTCATAGCCATAGTAATAGGCTTCATTTCCATGCTCTATAACAAGATATCCTCAAAGAACATGAATATTGACATGGAACTGCCCTACGCACTGGGATACATGTCCATACTGGCCAGTGCAGGTTCCACCCCCCTGCAGGTGATAAGGCGTCTCGCTGCAGAAGATTATGGGGACATTTCAATCGAGTTCCGCAAGGTGATTTATAGGGTTGACCTGCTGGGCGAAGACGGAATTTCAGCTATGAACTACCTCATTCTCAACACTTCCTCTGAGAGTTTCCGCACAATCTGCATTGATATAAACAACACAATGCAGTCCGGAGGAGGATTGAAAACCTACCTTGAGATGAAATCCAAGGACCTTATGGAAATGCGCAGACAGTCCCAGGAGCATTTCGTGGATTCCCTTTCGGTCTACGGGGAAGGGTACATGAGTACTGCTGTAATGGGAGTCGTTTTGGTAGTGCTTACAATAGTTGTCGCAAGTGCCCTGGGAATCGACCTGATTTTAAAACCGGGTGATATGTTTAATGTGTTTATATACGTCATTATGCCGTTTGTTAACATTTTCTTCCTTGTACTGCTGTGGATGAAATATTCAAGGAGCACAATATGAAAATAGAAGAATATAAACTCCGGCTCAAACGTTATTCCCAGGTAATAAACCTGAGATATAACATAAAACGTGAATATTTCACAGTAGCAATTCCGGTATTATTAGGAATTTTGATAGTTGCTTTTGCCCTTTCCACAGGCCACACATTCCCCATAGGAGGAGATGACGAAGAAAAAGCACCTACACAGATGACTGAAGCCGAATTAAAAAAACAAGCCTATGAAGAGCTCGTTGCACAAATTGAATCCCAGGAAAACGGGGAAAACATCTCTAATACAACAAATACAACTGATCAAAAAGAAGATAAAAACGAGAAAGAAAAAGAGGATGACATGGTACACATACTGGTACATGCCGTACTGGTAGCTATCATACCATATTCAATTGACTCATACAGGTTAAAAAAGAAACAAAACCGCAAGGAAGTCTCTTTCAGTGAATTCCTGTTCAAGATGTCAGAGCTCATGCGTGGCGGGATTGACCCGGTAAAATCTGTAATAGACCTTGCGAAAACCGATTTAGGTGAAATGCAGGAAACCATAGAAGGAGCAGCATCCAAACTCATACTCGGATACTCTTTTTCCGATGCAATGGAAGGTGTGGCAAAAGACCTGAAAAGTAAATTGGTTGGAAAATATATTAATGTTGTAGTCGAAGCAGCCTATACAGGCGGAGACGTGGCAGACCTTATGCAGCGCACTTCCGAAGATATGAGGGCTGTTATTGGGATAGAAAGGGAAAAGGAAGCAAGCCTCAAGCAATACATAGTGATCTTCTACCTTGCCCAGGGAATTATAATAATGTTGACTTACCTGCTTTCCACTTCATTATTGCCTATGCTACAGGGCGCCGGTTCAACGATGCTGGGTGGCAGTGGAGATGTTTCAAATATCAATTTCCAGAGAGGTTTCTTTCATCTGATCCTGATTAACGGCTTCTTTGGAGGATTGATCATTGGCCAGATCTCCGAAGGAAAAATTAAACATGGACTGAAGCATTCAGCAGTACTATTAATAGGAAGTTATCTTGCCTGCACCATTCTCATTCTGCCAACAATGGGAGTGGGAGATGCATACTCCATAAACATGGTTTCAGGGAATAACCAGGAAACAATCCCAGGAGCACCCGTTCCAGATCCAATTGCATTCAATGTAACTGATGCACAAGGCAATCCAGCTGCTGATACTTTTGTCAAACTGTCAATCAGCCCTTCAGGAATGGTACCAGCAGTTGCCTCCACCGATGAAGATGGTATGCTATACGTAACCCCTTCTATAGGGGACCAAAAGGGGACCTATACATTAACAGCAACTGTTGGAAATAATATATCCACTGCAAAAATTATTGCAAGTGATTTTGAAGACTAAAGAGAAAATTAACCAACCCTTTCCCTTACATCGAGTACAATACCCTCACTGGTTACTTTGTAGGGCACCATCTGATCCAGTGGTAGAACACCCCTCATCTTGGGTATATTTATATAGCGGATCAGCTTGTTGCCGGTATATGTAGATCTGAATTGAACAACTCCATCGACCAGTGACCTCAAAGCAAGTTCCCCTTTTTCTGGAATAATTCCCATATCCGTAGTCAAAATAAACATAATACTGTTTTTTCTGCTGCTGTCCATTATAGATTCAATCGTACTCAAGAAGGTATCAAACTTGGTGTCAATAAAAAAATATGAAAATGTATCGATAATACATACATCGAAATCAAATATGTCCCCAAATTTATTATTTTTCAAGTAATAATTAATAGATTGGCCATTGAATTCTTTTTCTACAACTTCAACGAGGGCCACATTATCACGGAAATCGCCTAAAATATTAATTCCTTCATTA
>NZ_MAFX01000051.1:0-6185 GCF_001683555.1 Methanohalophilus sp. DAL1
CGTTGTATACTGTACTAAAGTGCGAGAGCCTTTGGGAACTATGCATCGCTGCTGACTCAACTTATTGACTTTTACTAATTCTCTATATTTTTTCTTAATTATGCTATCTGCAATATCTTTCCTCCTACTATCAACTCGCTAGATAAATCAATACCAAATCTCCAATTTTATTACAGCCTGATGCTGAAGGGAAGATTAGAGGAAGAGGATTTAGATAGATCGAATGAATTCAATAAAGGAATAATGGTTTATTTCCCTGATATTCCTTCAATCATCTGCTTGCCTTCTTCTGTAGCACTATATATTATCCAATTTCCTTCTCTGGTTCCTTTAATAATACCACTTCCACTTAATATTGAAAGGTGGTACGATAACTTTGAATCAGGTACTTTCAGAATATGCTTTATTATGCATACACAGAGAGGTTGCCTGGCTACCATATATAGTATCTTCAATCTGAGTGGGGATGATAATGCATGGTGAATCTCACTCCATCTTTTGAATTCATCTTCAGGAGGCATTTTTTTATAAAGGTTGTCCACTCCTCCTTTATGTTCTATTTCGCATTTTATGGGTTCGGGAATAATCATTTTTTCACCTGCTATAATAAAGACTGAACTTGGATATATTGTCTTTCTCCTTTTCACATTTTCCATTACCATTCAAATACACATATATACTATCACCGGTATCTATTGCTCCCATGACCGCTGTATTCGAAATACTGCAAAAAGACGCAGCTGGCCGTATTGGTAGACTGCATACACCACATGGTGTTGTTGAAACACCAACGGTTATGCCAGTTATCAATCCCAACATAAACACAATACCCTCTTCTGAAATGCATCAGTTTGGTGCACAAATACTTATTACAAATTCATATATCATTTCTCGCAAGGACAAACTCAGGAACGTCGCACTGGAAAAAGGCCTGCATCATCTTCTGGATTTTGATGGTCCCATTATGACAGATTCAGGTTCTTTTCAACTATCCGTTTATGGGGATGTTGAAGTAACAAACGAACAGATTATAAAGTTCCAAAAAAACATTGGTTCTGATATTGCAGTCCCCCTTGACATTCCAACCCCTCCTGATGTCTCTTACAAAAGGGCAGAAGGCGAACTTGAAACTACTCTTGAAAGAGTGATTGCAGCCAAGGAAATTGTAACAGATAATATGCTTTTGGCGGGTCCTGTACAGGGCTCCACTTATCTGGATCTCAGGGCCCACAGTGCGAAAACCCTTTCAAAACATGCCTTTGATGTATATCCTATCGGAGCTGTGGTTCCTCTCATGGAATCCTATCGTTATGCGGATCTGGTTGATGTTGTTATTTCTTCCAAAAAGGGTCTTGATCCTGTGAAACCGGTCCATCTATTTGGTGCCGGTCATCCAATGATGTTTGCTCTTGCTGTAGCAATGGGATGTGACTTATTTGATTCAGCAGCTTATGCCCTTTATGCAAAAGCAGGACGCTATATAACTGTTACCGGAACATCTCATCTTAAAGATCTTCAGTATCTTCCATGTAATTGTCCGGTGTGTTCTGCTCATACTGCATCGGAAATTAAATCTGCTTTCAACTCCACAGAATTACTGGCAAGACACAATCTGTATGTGACCTTTGCAGAAATTCGCAACATCAAGCAGGCCATAAGGGAAGGTAACTTGTTAGAACTTGTGGAACAGCGGTGCAGGAGCCATCCCTCAATGCTGTCAGCTCTTAAAAGATTGTACAATTACAGTCCCTGGCTTGAAAGACTTGATCCGTTTTCCAAATCCACTTTCTTTTATACCGGGCCCGAATCCTCAAAAAGACCGGAAGTTGCACGATTTAAAGAAAGACTTGGCCGCTTTAATCTGGATGGTAAAATTCTTATACGCTCAAAATCTGTGAAAGACGAAGCAACTTATGATCATGTCCTGAATTTCAAGCCTCCATTTGGAGCATATCCCGTTGAACTCTCTGAAGTATATCCTTTCAATGCGGAAATCCCTGATGAAATGGATCCAGGTGCAATAGGTGTGGCGTTACAAAACGTAATAGGACTTATTAGTAAAAACAGGAATGGATTATTTTATTTGAATCTCCCAAAACAGTACACTGTTCATCCACTCTATGAAGATCTCAAGAAGAATGCCATTCCTTTAGATGAAATGCCCAATGAAAATCTTTAACTAAACTGACAGAAATCACGGATTTGAATCTAATCCCGGGTGATTTACTTGGTATCTACAACTGGATCAAAGTCCCGCAACCCCTATCTGGAACTACTCAGGCCTGAAATAGCTGATATGGATCTTGCCCTGCCGGCAGCAAGTGCATTGCTTGCATCATATATATACGTCGGAGGTCTACCTTCGGTTTTACCTTTCATTATTGCAATTATTGGTGGTTATGCTGCGATAACAAGTTCTTATGTGTTCAATGACTGTTGTGATATTGATATAGATAAGATTAACCTGCCCGGAAGGCCCATCGCATCTTCTACTCTCACGCAGGAACAGGGGCTCAAATATGCCTTTGTCCTTGTAGTTATTGCATCAATAGCTGCCTTGTATCTGAATCCCGAGTCTTTTGTGGTACTTGTGATAGCAGTTAGTACTATAAGCATATATTCAAAATTTGCTAAAAGATCTACCTACTTAAGCTTTGTACCAGTGGGTATTGCATACGGGCTTGTACCGATTGGTATCTGGCTTGCTTTTGATCCTGCGGGAATTCTAAAGGGTGCGGACACTTCCATTCTTCCCCTCCCCGGGATTTTCCTGGGTATTATGATGTGTGTTACCGATTGGGGATTTACTCTTTCCGGTGTCTCCAGGGATGTGGAAGGTGATCGGGCTAAAGGTGCGCCTACATTCCCTGTAGTATTTGGTGTACCTGCGACATCTAAATTGGTGACTGCCTGTTGGATTATAGGTGTAATTTCTTCCCTCATAATAGGTTGGACGGCACAACTTGGTCCTATTTTCTTCACAGGGGCAATTCTTGCGGGGATGTGGATGATTATCCAGTCCCTTGATTTCATCAAAAATCCTCTGCCCGAAAGAGGAGGAATGCTTTTCCTTCAGGGTTCTCGCTACAGGGGCGTAATGTTTGGTTCCCTGATAATTGATGTAATTCTGTCTATAGTTTCTGAGGGTTATGTGAATATTCTATGGTGATTTATAATGGATGCTGATGTCATTGTGGTCGGTGCTTCCCCTGCCGGTTTAGCTGCTTCCAGAGTAGCGTCTGAGCAGGGTTTGGATGTCCTTTTAATGGACAAACAAGACGTATTGGGTGAAAACACACATCCTGCTAACACTTTTTTTAAAGGAATGTTTGACAGGGCCGGCGAAACTGTGGATAGTTCCTATGTCCTCAAAAATTTAAGAGGGGCCAATATTGTAGCCCCTTCCGGATCCTATGTGGAAGTCGAAAGTCCCGCTTATTTTCTGGACCGCCCTGCATTTGACCGGTATTACATACAGAAAACCAGGGGTTCAGGTGTTGATATTGCGACATCAGTTGAAGCATATAATGTATTGAAAAATGATGAAGGGGTTTCTGTGAGTACTTCGCAGGGCACCTTCGATTCTAAACTTGTAATAATCTCAGATGGAATCAATTCTAAACTCGCTTCTCTTTGTGGCCTTTCTGCAATGAAACATCCGGATGATATAGCTTGGGCTATGGAGACAGAGGTAGAAGGTGAGGGGATTGGTGAGCCGGACATGTTTGAATATTTCGTGGGAAGCGTGGCTCCCGGATGGAAATCAACTTATTCTCCCTGTGGAGGCGACAGGGCAACCCTGGGTGTCTATGTAAGAAGGCATGGCAGGGATGTATCTTCCTTTTTTGATAGGTGGGTGGATAAATTCAAGCGGATGAAGGGTTTGTCAAATTTAAGCATAGGTGAAGTGAAAACCGGAGGGGACCCTATCGCTACTATTCCCAACCAGATGGTTGCTGATGGTATTATGCTTACAGGAGGTGCATCCGGACAATCGGGCATTGGCTATTCCATACACGGAGGCAAAATGTGTGGAAAAGTTGCTGCTGAAAGTATACAGGAGGGGAATACCTCTGCTCGTTTCCTGTCCCGTTATTCACATAGGTGGGCAAAGGAATACAGGACCGAATATTATTTGGGTAGAATGGCGCTTGAAACTCTTCGCAAAATGGATGATAGTGAGATAAACAGTATGATGGAAGTTTTCAAACAGGAGGACCTATCTTTCCTCCAGGGTTCATCTCTTCAAAAAGCATTACAGGTCTCTCTTTTCATGCTAAAAAAGAAACCGTCATCGCTTCTTGGATTTAGTGCATTCCTGAGAAACAGGTGATGTGTGGTAACATGAAATACGATTTTTATAGAAATCCCTTCTTCAAGGTTTATGCTACTGTTGAAAACGGACGTGTCAATATGCATACCTCAGGTCTTGCATCAAAAGCAGTGAAACCGCTGCTATCAGATATGATGGATATGTTCGATGGTTCCAAACCGGCCCTTGTAAATGGTGAGTCTCTTGTGTTCTCCACCTGGATGCCCCCTATCCCAGGAAAGGCTTTTGACAGGTTGGTTTCCAGCCAGATGGGGTATATGAGGGGGAAAATGGTTCCTGAACAGGTGACAATTTCCATCACCGAGGAATGTCCCAACAGGTGTCTGCATTGTGCGTTGCCTAATACAAATAACAGGGCATCTCTTTCACCCGAGATTGTAAAAAATGCTATTGACCAGTGTCTGGAAATGGGTTCAACTTTAATTATTTTTGATGGGGGCGAACCTCTGTTATATGAAGGACTTGAAGATCTCATTAACTATGTTGATAATGAGAAGGCAATAAGCGGTCTGTTTACTTCCGGTGTAGGTCTGGATTTTGCAAAAGCCCTGGCATTAAAAGAAGCAGGCCTGAATATGCTCAGTGTCAGTCTGGACAGTGCATTCGAAGCAAATCATGACAGGATGCGTGGCAGGACAGGTGTTTACAGGGCTGCTATGTCTGCTATAGAGAATGCCCTTGATGTCGGATTACTGGTAAATATCTATGTCGTAATTTCTCCTTCTAATATCGATGAGCTGGACGATTTCTACCAGCTTGCAAAGGACATGAGTGTACATGAGATCACCTTTTTTGAGATCGTACCCACGGGTCGATGGTTTGATCATAAGGATGACCTTCTCTCATCCGGGGACATGCAAAAATTCAATGATTTTATTGAGCGTTCAAACAATATGAGTGGACCCCGTATATTTTCGGTTCCTCATGTATTGCGCAAAATGGGATGCTTTGCGGGTAAAAAATGGTTGCATATAACCCCTGAAGGAAATGTCAGTCCATGTGCATGCATACCAATTTCGGTGGGTAACATACATGAAGAAAAAATAAATAAAATATGGGATAGAATCCGGAAAGATCCTGTCTATAAAGCAAAAACATGTCTTATGCGGGATGATAATTACAGAAATCAATATGTCCTTAAATATATATGAAATATAATCAGGGTTTCCCCTGATAATTATTTCCATTCTTATAGAAGACCGGACTTCTGGAGAGTCATGAGGTTTTCTGTAGTAAGTTTCTCGCCGGATTTGAACTTATCAAATATATCCTCGGCATCCTTACGGACTTCTTCCATGTCTGCGCCTTTCCTGCCACCATCTTTCTTCTTGAGTTTGCGAAGTTCTTTGTCAATATCCCGGATTTCCTTCTGAGCTGCAATGAAAGCCTTGTGCTGTTCATCTGCTTTTTCCTGGATTTGTACAAACTCTTTATGTGCAGTATCGGATTCCGCGCGTATCTTATCCGCTTCTTTGAAAGTGGTAATCATCTTGTCATGATATTCCTGAGCTTTCTGAGCATATTCAGAAAGGGTTGTATGGTAGCCGGAAGCCTCTTCCCTGATTTCCTGTGCTTCCGTAAGCAGATCGTTTAGCTCAGTATTACTTTCAATTTGCTTTTTCTTTGTATCATAAAGTTTCCGGAGTTCGGATATCTTGTTGACCAGTTCTTTTTCTTTTGATGGTGTAAGCACTTCGGTCTGCTGTGAGAATTCCAGCCTGTCGATATCCTTGCGAATCTCTTTCAGGGATGGTCCCGTAAGATTATTGGCACTTCTGAGCTCATCAACTTTTCCAAAAAGTTCATTTGCCTTTTCATTGGTCTTATCACGAAGCCCCTTGAATTCCTGGAC
>NZ_MAFX01000052.1:0-6106 GCF_001683555.1 Methanohalophilus sp. DAL1
AACAAAACATTAAACTCAATGACCTGTCCGATATTGCTGAAACATCCTGTAGAAATGCAAATACTCTCCTGCATGAAAAACGATTCAATATCGTGGACCTGGACCCTTTTGGAAGTCCTGCTCCCTATCTGGATGCGGCCAGTCGCTCTGCTGTAAACTTGCTGGAGGTTACAGCTACTGACACTGCTCCTCTTTGCGGAGCTCACCTGAATTCCGGTATTCGCAAGTACGCTGCGGTTGCACTTAACAATGAATATCACAGTGAAATGGGACTGAGGATACTGCTGGGGTCTGTTGCCCGTCATCTGGCACGTCATGAGAAAGGAATGGAAGTATTGCTCTCTCACGCCACGCGTCATTATGTCAGGGCTTATGTAGGGATTAAAAGCGGGGCTAAAAATGCTGATCGGACACTTAAGGAGTTGGGTTATGTCACACATTGTGACAATTGCAGTTACCGTGAATGGAAAAAAGGCTATTCGGTTTTCATGGAACAAACCTGTCCGGAATGTGGAACTGAAATGAAATCAGGAGGTCTTCTCTGGCTTGGGAAGTTGCATGACAGGATTTTTTGTTCAAAGGTCATAGAAGAAATTGAAAAAAGACCCCTTGGCAAGAAGAAAAAAGCCTGTAAAATAATCCAGACCTGTCTGGATGAACTTGATATTCCTTTCTTTTATGATCAGCACAGGCTATGCAAACAGCTCTCTGTGGCAGCTCCACGTATTGAAAAGACCATTCAGGACCTGAGAGATAAGGGATATGCGGCCAGCAGGACACATTTCAGCGGGATGTCCTTTAAGACCGATGCCCCTCTAAATGTGATAAAGTCGATTCTCTCCAATATGTATTGATATATATACAACAAAAAGATATATATAAAGAATAGACGTTGAGATACCTCTCATGGTATTATCAGGTGATTTCTAATGTCCCGCGAAGAAGTAGAAAACCTGTTCCTTCAGGAAAAACCAACCCTTGCACTCCTTACTATATGGTCTCTTAGAAAGACGTATGCTTCTGTTATTACAAAACAAATAAATTCGACTTTTGCACATACTACAAAAATCCTTTCCAAGATGGCTGATATGGGACTTGTACAGTTTACATCTGAAGGTAGAATAAAATATGTAGAACTGACAGAATATGGTGTAGATGTAGTAACAAATCTCAGGGATTTTATTACAACACTCGGGGAGAATCTTCCTGAAAAGTACAGGGAATTGGTAGAAACAGTTGAAGAGGAAGAGAGTGAAGGAACACAACTGAACAGGGAGTCCAAAGAAATATTGGAACGTATTAAAACATTAAGAAATAAGATAGAGGAAATCTATGGACAACTGGTAGAAGCAAACGCCAGTGAAGACCGGATTAAATTGAAACTGGGTCCTTTCAGCAGGGAAATACATATGATAGGGGATACAATTGAGAATTCAGAGGAACCTATACATGATGATGTTCTCATTGCTTATGGTAACACCAAAGAGGTCTTCGATAAACTGCTGGGTAGAAAATAAATTTCTCTTCTTTTGTGCGGGATTATATGCAAACTGAATTGGCAATAAAAGTGTATTCAAATACAGAACAGACCCTTGATGCAATTGCTGCAAAATTTACAGATGACCTCAAGGATCTTGACATGAAATTGGAAATAGGTTTTTCCAAAAACAAGTGGGTTACTGTAGATGCGGATGGGGATGATGCGGAATTTGCGATTCATTTCCTGAAGGAAAAATATGGCACACCTGTATATGAACCTGTAGCAGGGAAAATATACCGTGGTTACATACAATCCATAGAGGAAGATAAAATCGTTGTAGACATTGGTAAAAAAGTCTCTATCACTGCGAGCGGACTGAAAAATCTGGGCACAGGCAATCCGGATCAGGTAGCAACTCGTTTTGGTCTTATTCCATATATGCCTGTTAAAGTGGAAATTCTCAATACAAACGCGGGTGAACAGGTAAGATTTACCGGCCAACAGGCTGATAAATTATGGGAATGGAAGAAAGCTTCCACGGACAGGATTATTGTAAATTCAGTTACACGTTCCCAGCTCAAGTCAGTGCTGAAAAAAACAGGCCACAGCAGGGATATTTATGGTACTGAAAGGTTGGGAATTATGGAACATTGCGTGATATGCAGGGAAACTACGGATGGGCCGGGTATTGTTGCAGAGATCGGTCCAAAACTCAATGCTGATATGGGTGTAATCCGTTCAGAAAAGTAATCATACCTTGATGAAAAGGCAATGGTTATCTCCTGTTGCATAACACTCTATTTCTTTTATTGATGGCCTCTCACCGGTGATCTTATGAAGGATACCTTCCAGCATTCCTTCATCAAAAGAGCATATTGGGTGACCAAGAACAGGCATTGACATACATTCAAAACAATCTTTTATTTTAATAGTAAGAGGCTCTGTATCTTCGATCTGTACTTTTCCCAGTTTATAGCATTTCCAGAAAGAGCGTATCTCTTCAAGGCTGTCAATAAAATCTCCTTGCTCAAAAGTATTTGCGATCTGTGTGCCGATGTCACTTCCTATGTGTTTGATTATAGGATTATGATCAATGCCCTGGGCTTCAAAGCCTGCTTTGAAAGCACAGAAAACGTTCTGGAAAAAATCAGTTTCACTGGAAAATGTGTTTGAGAAATTTTCCAGGCTGTGGTAGTAGTGAGTATCCAGTGGTTTTTGTGAACAAGCTACGTATTTTGAGGATAAACTATAATTCTTTTTTCGCCTATCCACCGCGTCTACTGATTCTCTCAATAGGTTTGCTCTTTTAAGGTCGTTAAGATGTACTGATACAGTGGATTTGGCTTTCCCTGTATTTTGGACAATTTCATCGAAAGAACATGGCCTTTTGTTCAGTAAATCCATTATATGCAATTTAACGGCACCGTTAATTGCAATGAAACCATTACTGGTAGCAAAAAGGGCCGTACGGTTCGTTGTGTTCATCCAGATGAGTTATAAAGGGAGTGGAGTATATAAATGTTCGCTCCATTCCGAATGAATTTTATAACAAAACATACCTCTCAATGAGCTGAATGGAAGAAAATTTTGCAGTTATAGTACCTGCCAGGGATACTGAAAAAGTAAGATTTGAATTACAATCCAGGGAGTTGCTGGATCGGAGCCGAAAATGCGTATCTCGCATTGTTGAAGGTGGAAGTTTTGTTGAAATTCCAGTCACAGATTTGGTAAGTGGCTATGAAATAAAACGTCAGGAACAACCGGAGTTCTACCGTCAGCAGATGAACCTGAAAGAGAGGCTTGCCGGTAAAATGAAACCGGAGGAACTGGAAGCAATTCCTTCTGGCTGGCAAATTCTTGGAAACATTATAGTAGTTACAATTCCTGATAAAATAATGCATAGGGGAGTAGAAATTGCTGAAGAATTACTGAATATGTATCCCTCCTGTGACACTGTTGTAAGGGATTTGGGTATCAATGGCAGTTTACGGCAACCAAAAAGACAGCTTGTGAGTGGTAATACCACAGAAACAATACATAAAGAGAATGGCTGTTATTTCAAACTTGATGTGACAGAGGTTATGTATTCCAAAGGTAACCTAAGGGAAAAAAACAGGATGAGTAAACTTGGAAATGGGGAAATTGTTGTTGATATGTTTGCTGGAATTGGTTATTTCACTCTCCCGATGGCAGTGCATTCCCAACCTGAAAAAATATACTCGATTGAGCTGAATCCGGTCTCATTTGGCTATCTCAGAGATAACGTAAGGTTGAATAATGTACAACATATTGTACAACCCCTGCATGGCAACTGTGCTGAAGTAACACCTAAAGAAGTTGCTGATCGGGTAATCATGGGATATGTGGGAGGAACAGCGGATTATTTGCCTGCTGCAATCGGTGCATTAAGTGAAAAAGGGGGCATATTGCATTTTCATGAAGCACTGGCTGAAAATTTAATGTTTGATAGGCCAATCGGGCAGATTACAAAGGCAGCAAAAATGCAGGGGAGAAATGTGGAGATTATGGAGTGTCGCAGTATCAAAAAATATTCCCCGGGCGTCTGGCATGTTGTCGTGGACGCACGTATATGGTAAAGGAGATTTATCATGTTTTCTTCAGGGACACTGACATGTCCGAATCAATTATGCAATCGAAATCCAGAGCATCGGTCCATCCCTGTTTTTCAAATATTGACTGGAAACAGATGCCTATAAGCAGTTTCTTCTGAGACCCCTCATATATCGATTCAAGAATCGTTTTCAATTCCTCTGGTTCCACTCCGGTTTTGGGCATGGCAAGCCCGCCAAGCAGTACGACCATATCAGCATGATAATCAATTGTATCACCGAGTTGCATTCCCATATCCGTGGGAATAAGTTGTTTTGCTTTTTCGATATCAGTATTGGCTACAAATCCCATCTGCCTGGAACTTTTACGCAGGGAATAAGCGGCAATTTCTGCAAAAGGTGTACAAAACCCCGGAGTTCCAATAAAAATGATTTTTTCCGATTCTCTGGCCAGAGATGCAAAATTTTTCAGTAATGCGCCGATTCCTTCAGATTTTTCAAGTATTTCCACTTAGATCACCAAAATTAAAAGGAGGATTATACCTCCTTGATTCCAAAGGATTCGAGCAGGATACCAGGATTGATACGCCCTGCGGTGTATGATTTTTTGGATGCAACATCGTTTACGGTAATTCTTGCCGGGGCGAACATGCCTGCATCTACTTTGAAGAAGTCGAATTCTGCTTCCTTGAATGTTGTATAGAAAGGTTTACCAAAGTCTCTGGAAGTTGTGGATGGTGTCTTTTTGACATATTCCTCAAGGTCATCCTGTCCGTAGTCTACTGTGTAGTAGGTCTCCCCGCAGTAGATTACGCAGTCATTGGTTGAACCCATGCATTTTGTATCGTCACCAACAATAGGTGCTATTGGTGCCACACCGAAACCACTCTTAATTGTATTGATATCGAAACCCACGGATTCCATTTTGTGGATGCCTGTCTCCACAATACGGGCAGAGATCTGGACAGAACCTGCAATGGATGCAGTAGGTGCCACTGCGATATAGACATTTTCCGGGTCAACACTGCAGTGTTTGGCGATATATTCTACGACTTCCTCGTCCGGGAGTTTGCCGGATTCCATTACAAGCACAGCAGCTTCGGCATCATCCTTGTAATCGATTTCCTGGTAAAGTTCCTTTGGCTTGAGTCCGAGGGCACGTGCAGGACCTGAACCCATTCCGAAATACTTGCCAACGGAAATTCTCCAACCCGCATACTGGGAACCCATGCAAGCGACTGTGGGATAATCGGTTACGATCTGAATTGCAGGCACCGGGAGTCCGTCAAGGTCGAATTTGGTGTAGGTAATTTCTGCAAGATCGGCAAGACAGAGGCGTGAGAGATACATACCTGCGTCATAGCCACCCTTGGCATTGACTCCACAATCAAATATTGTGGCGCCATTTTCGAGCTGTTTGGATTCAACATTAATCTCATCTTCCCAGTCCAGCATTTCATCAATTATTGCAAGTCCCTTTTCATTAACACTAATCACATTATCACCAGTAGATATTTTCATTAATTTACCCTATACTTTTAGATTACTTTGCTGTAAATCTAACAAGTACAAATGGTACAGTTAGAACGATACATATTCGTTTCGGTTTTATGGATGAGTAATTGCCTATTATGAGTTATACTCATCCCAATTTATACTTAATTTCCTGAAATTCATATTAGGAATGTTGGTTAAAAATCCTATTTTTTAGTAAAATGGCTGTAACTTAGTTTTCAAAAAACGTTGTCGATTTTGATGCCATGATCGCTTTGTTTACGTCTGTCCTTTTGAATTGCTTTTTGAATTTTTGAGGTATCTACCATTTTTATGCGGATTGAAAAAACGTGGTCGGCTAGGTTATATAAAATTGCTTTTTAAGTTCATTGTAACAGCAGCCTATGATATGACAGCTGCTGTACAGTTAAATATAGGTGATTTAATGGGAAAACAGGAAATGTATGATAAACTCAGAGATGCGATTGTCAACCAGGACATCAATGGTACTGGTCCCCTCGTCCAGGAAGCCCTGGATGCAGGTTTAACTCCTTTCGAGATC
>NZ_MAFX01000053.1:0-5210 GCF_001683555.1 Methanohalophilus sp. DAL1
CCTTATTAACCTCCTCTCTTCCAGATAGAACTTCATCAAGTTCGATTCGGCCAACTACATCACGCAGGGTTGTTTGTGCAAGCATTGCGGTTGCATACTTGTAATCCTCAACTTCTGTAACTGCTGACTCGGGTTTGAGAACTTTGTAGTAGATGACTGCATCCACTGCCACTGTAACGTTATCATAGGTGATAACTGCCTGTTTCGGGACATCTATTGTTACGACACGCAGATCTACCTTGACCGCAGTATCGATAATAGGAATTATGAAAAATACACCCGGACCCTTCACTCCGCTAAATCTGCCCAGCCTGAAGATGACCACTCGTTCATATTCTTTTACCACTTTGATGGATTGGGACAGGATTATTACTAATACGATTAATATAGGAATTATATATTCTTCTAATGCCATGCTAAACTCTCCCTTTATGATACTTTGCAAACAATACTTCTAAAAGTTATTGGTTAGATGGATGGAGCAGGTGGAGATCTTACTATTGTAATTCTCTGTAAGTAGATATATTTAAAATGCCAAATAAAATTCTCTCTTTGCAGCAACCTACATAAACAAGCAGGTCAATCAGCAACACAGATACAATGAAAGAAAAATGCAGTGAATGTGGCGGAACTGGTGCCCGTGAATCCTCTATACAGAAATGTCCTGAATGTAAGGGCTCCGGGAAACCAAAATCAATTAACCTTATGGAACTTTCAGAAAAAGATGTAAACAGCTTCCTCAAAGGCAGTTCCGTATGTGAAAAATGCGGTGGTAGCGGGGAAGTTGAAATAAAGGACCCATGTCCTTCCTGCGGAGGAGAAGGATTTCTTTATAGCTGTGACCTATGCGGCAAATCCATCGACCATCTGATAGATGGACGCGAGATCTGCAAATCATGCAATGAGGTAAAGGTTGTCCATATGCTGGACGACTCCTGTGACATGAACGAGCTTTCTGTAGGTAAATATTACCACGCAGAGGTAAACAACCTGGCATCATTCGGAGCCTTTGTGAACCTGAATTCCAATCTGCGTGGGTTGATCCATTCAAGCAACATAAAGGCCAAACTTGAACCCGGGGAACGGCTGATCGTAGAGCTAAATGAGATCCGTTCTGACGGGAAAATGGACCTGCTACCACGAAGTGTCGGTGAACATAAGGTCGTAGAAGTCGAAAAAGAAATGCCGGTACGTATCTCGTCTGAATTGAAGGATTATGTGGGTAAACTTGTGCGTATTGAAGGAGAGGTGCTCCAGGTCAAACAAACAGGTGGTCCCACCATTTTTGTAATTTCCGATGAAGGCGGTGTAATTCCCTGTGCAGCCTTTGAAAGTGCAGGGGAGCGGGCATATCCGGACATTGATTCGGATATGGTGGTCTCTCTTACAGGAGAGGTCAACCTCAGGGGTGAGGATCTGCAGCTTGAAGTCAAGAGCATGAAGCAGCTCAAAGATGAAAGAGAGCAGACTGTCAGGGAACGTATAGATCGTATACTTGACCAGAGGGCAGAACCTTCGGATATAGAATTCCTTGTCAAAAGCAAGATTCTGGAAGACCTGCGTCCTGCGATGAAAGACGTTGCCCGAATTATCAAAAAAGCCATTCTAAGGTCACGTCCGATCTTGTTGCGCCACCATGCTGATGCTGATGGCATGACTGCAGGTGTGGCCATTGAAAAGGCAATCCTGCCCCTTATTCGTGAAGTCAACGGTCAGGATGGAGAATACTATTTCTACAAACGTGCTCCTTCAAAAGCCCCATTTTATGAGATCATGGATGTGACAAAGGATATTTCCTTTGCTCTTGAAGATGCGGAAAGGCATAACCAGAAACTGCCGCTTGTTGTAATGGTGGATAACGGTTCCACGGAGGAAGACGTACCCGCGATGAGACAGGCATTGATATATGGTATTGATATGGTGGTTGTGGACCATCATCATCCGGATAAGATAGTTGATGATTACCTGCTGGCTCACGTAAACCCTGCTCATGTGGGTGGGGACTTTGGACAGACCGCTGGTATGCTTTCCACAGAGGTTGCAAGGATGATCAATCCTGAAGTCACTGATCAGATAAAACATCTCCCTGCAATCGCTGCTGTGGGGGATCGTTCAGAGGCCGATGAGGCCTATCAGTATATTGATCTTGTATCTTCCAGGTATTCCCTGGAAAATTTGCAGGATATTGCCTTGGCCCTTGATTTTGAAGCCTATTGGTTGAAATTCAACAGTGGAAGGGGAATTGTAAACGATCTTCTCAATTTTGGTGACTCCACCAGGCATAAACAGCTTGTAGATCTGCTGTGTGAGCAGGCACGCACTATGATGGATGAGCAACTTGAGGCATGTATGCCCAATGTCAAATCACAGAAACTGCCCAACGGTGCTATTATGAATGTGCTTGATGTGGAGAATTATGCCCACAAATTCACATTCCCGGCTCCTGGCAAGACCGCCGGGGAAGTCCATGACAGGATTTGCAGGAAAAATGAAGGAAAACCCATCGTTACGATTGGCTATGGGCCGGATTTTGCAGTCATACGGTCCCGCGGGGTTAAGATGAATATCCCTGAAATTGTCAGAAACCTCCATGAGGAAGTTGTCGGTGGAGGGGTGAATGGTGGTGGGCACCTTGTTGTAGGAAGTATCAAATTTGTGGAAGGAATGCGTAAAACAGTCCTATCCAAACTTGTGGAAAAAATAGGTCAGTATGAAGTGGATACGGAGATATAATATCTCCTTCAATCCACTCTTGCCAGTTTGATGAGTGAGTTCACAGGGACTCCGCTGATTGTTTCCGAATTTTTCTTGTCAATAATGACCGCAATTGCCACCGGGTTGGATCCGCTTTTCTTTGTCTGTTCAATTACATCGGTAATCGTTGAGCCAGATGAGACCACATCATCTACAATAATGCAGTTTTTTCCTTTAACATGCCCGAAATTTCTACTAAAAATTCCTGTGTTTTTATTCCTCTCTTTCTGGCTGTCATAACCGTGGAATATAGAAAATTCGACACCCAATTCCTCGGCAATCATGGTGGCCATGGGTACACCGCTTAATCCGATTCCCACTACCATGTCTGCCCTCTGGTCACTTTTATCAAGGGATTCGAGCACCATGTCACACAGGGCCTGTGAAATATAACGCAGGCGGAAAGAGCTTTTACCGATGGCACTCCAGTTGACAGAGATGTCCTTTGGTGCAGGGGCTTCTGCACCTCTTTTACTCCGCATGAGAAGCCATGTAACAGTATCCCTGGAAACATTAAGTTCATTTGCGATCTGGCCGGTAACAAGACCATTGGACTGCAGTTCGACTGCTTTTTGTATAAGTTCTTCTATATTTTTCATTTTATCCCCACGTGCTGTTTTATGCTATTTGTTTCCCTATACATCCTTTCTAATATTATATCTTTCTTTTACGTATTTTCTTGAGGGGGGATCCACAGATGGGGCATTCTTCGCCTCTGTCAAATCTTTTCATGCACCCGGTGCATTTTTTTCCCCAGATTATTTTGTCCTTTATTCTGGATTGGGATATGGGTTCTACCTTTATACCAATCATGCTTGCCACATTCTGCACAGCATAATCATCTGTCATGAGGACAGCATTTTTCCCATGTTCCAGAGCTTTTGCCAGCACATCGATATCGGTCCCGGAAAGTTCTTCAAGATCGCCTGTACCTTCTGCACTGTCCACGATTTTTTTCCTGAATACAGGATCTGGTTGCTCAACCTTTGCCCCGGTTTCAAGGGCAATCAACATTTCCATACTTGTGTATTTTGCCTTCGTTTCATCGATTACTGCGGGCACTGTAACAAGCTGGCGGTCCCTACCCATTCGATTGATGAAAACGCCGGTGTCTGCTATGTAAATTTTCATGAGGCTATATATGTTAAAGGAATATTAATATTAAGCCCGCCTCTTCAGGATATTATGTAGGTAAGGGGCAAGATTCCTTTAATTTTCAGTCCATCTTCGCCAATATTAATCTCATGGATTTCTTTCTTATGCTTTGAATTGAAGTTCTTGAGAACGATGAGACCTTTTTTAAATGTATTTTGTCCGCTACATAACGGTTGCTATAGTGCTGTCAGCATGCAAATTTTTGCCCGCTTCACCTATTGTCGCAAGTCCGGATGATATGGTTCCTGCCATCAAGAGTGTGATATTTGCATTTTTCCTTATTTGTAAGATGTATTATTCCGGCTCTGTAGAAACCCTTTCCTCTAACTTCCACTAATACATTATCATTTTTATAAGAAGAGGCCCCCAATGTGATTTTGACCATAAAAACACAAAGGGGGTGAATGCATTTTGTCAAGCGATTACTTAAACTTTATCGATACAGCTATGTCTGTAGCTGGAAGATCCCGTCTTCCAATCTATAGTTGTAAATATTCCAAACGAAAATATACTCAACATCAGTTACTGACATTGGTATTGATTAAAGAGTATACAGGTAATGACTATAGAGCAGAAGCCATCATACCTGTAAGATGTCGAAAAAGGAAGAAGATCAAAGGAAAATACCGTCGTAAAATGAGAGATGAGTTTGATGAGGACATCTATCATTACAGAAACCTGGTAGAGACGATGTTTTCTGTTTTGAAAAGGAAATATGGGGAAGAACTGAAGGCAACAAAATACAGAAATCAGGCAAAAGAGGTCAAGTTCAAATTATTAATCCATAATATAGACAGGGCAACTTCTATTTCAGTAATTATTCAAATGAGGATTTCTACAGAGCCATTATTCCATCTGTTACATATCCCAGTGTACTTTCTTCAATTTCCTTTTCTGACATCTCTCCGGTAACAATTACCAGTGAATTCCAATTTTTCATCCTTTTGAAAAATTCATAGTAGAATCTTCTTCTGGTTATTCTTATAAACTGCATCCTATTATTGTAATTGGGTCAATAACGATGATTTCAGGTTTGATTTTTTCAAAGGATTCCTCATGATTCCACATGAAGGAATATATACCCCGATCGAGGGATCTTATGTCAAGGGATATTTGATGTATATTTCCTCTGGAGATCCGGGATACATCATAATGGCTCAGCCTTGACACAAAGTTGTTCACGACTGTGGCAGGTTCGTTGACCGAAGTAACATACAGGCAAACTTTCCCTTCTCTTGCACTTTCACATAATGCCTGCAATGCAAATGTGGTCTTCCCGCTGCCTGCAACACCGGCTACAA
>NZ_MAFX01000054.1:0-5058 GCF_001683555.1 Methanohalophilus sp. DAL1
AGAATGGTCCGATCATACTGCCGATGATTGGAAGTTCGTCGCCGTATTTGTCTGCGAGGATCTTGACTGCCTTACATACGTTGCCGATCCTGCCGTCTTCGATGTTGTAACCTTCGAATTGTTCGAGGTCTTCGGCCTTGCTGACAACGTGGCTGATAACGGATGGCTGCTGTTCCTTGGTACTTGGCTTGATTCCGCATCCGAAAAATTCTGCTTCTGCTGTGATGTCGAAAGGAACACGTACTGCTTCAAATCCTACAACTGTGTGGCCTGCTTCTGCCAGTGCTGCCATTTTTACAGGATCTTCGTGAGCTTCTGGCCAGTAAGCATCTACTGCATCCATCTGTTCTACTGTTCCTGTCTGGGTGGCACAGATAGCAGGCATTCTGTCTACTTCTTCACCTGCAAATACGCGTGCTAATCTCTCTTTGGGTGTATATTCAACCATAACCTTTACTCCTTAAAACTTATTTTTATTCTAAAAGGTAATCTGGCTACGCATTTAGCATATATATATCTTTTCATGTTCAAATGTTCATGAAAAAAGCGCTATCAATATACTTGTTTTGCTCTTGAGGGCTCTCTACTTTACATTACCGCGTAAAGCATCGAAGCCACGCCAATCGTCAGAGGTTCCATTACCAAGTCGATTTCGTTCCTTTCCCCAATGTCTTCAGGTAATCCACAGGGAATTCCCGGTGTGGATATGAGGCATCTTTCTGCTACCATGCCTTCAGAGATTGTATTGGGGTTTGGTGTAGCTTCCAGGACCATGGAGAACTTGTGTTCTTCTTCGGGATCATAGGGTATGATGCCTAGTTCCTTGCGAGCCTTTTCCATAGTTTCCCGGTCGGGGTCATAGGCATACACATCGAAATTCCTTTTTACAAGATGTTGTGCTCCGGCATAACCCACTCTTCCCAGGCCGATTACAAGTATATCTTTTGAGTCAGCATATTTGTAACGGGAGGCGATTTCAGCGTAAACCACTCCGGTGCATACATGATTGGTTGCAATTTTGCCGTTTCTCATATTATGTGCAATAAAAATATGGTCATCTGCCATAAGTATTATATCGGCATCACTGGAAACAGCTTCATAGTAGCCGGTAACGTCAGGATGCTCGGTTATGGCACCATCAAGGCCGAAATATTCGGTTATCGTAAGCAGGGATGACGAAAAATTGGTAATGATACCGTTGCCGGAAGTTATGGGCACAATACCTACCTTTTCTCCGTCAAGAGTGGTGCCGTATATTTGTTTGCATATGTCAGCAATGTCCATTCCGGTTGCTTTTTTGATAGTATTGTTATTGCATTCAAGCTGTTTTGTAAGTCCTTCCAGATCTTGTGGTGTAAGTAATGCCATATTAATCCTCCTTTTACTGCTTCATATCGGATTTGATGAGTTGAATTGCTTTTTTTCTTTTATCACACATCTCATGCTGGGTCGTGCCGCTGCATATCAGGGTATAGGTTGGTCTTTTCCCCCAACATTTGAATATTTCCAACCCGTTTGATTCATGGAATAGCCGGTAGTCATCACCGCCTGAAAGCACATGTTCTCCAACAGGGATAAGTTTTCCATCAGATGCCATCAGGTGCTCATAGTTACATTGTTTGCCAACAGGTAGAGGTTTGTTTTCCCTTATATTTCCTGCAATAGTTTCCATTAGCCATTCAAGCAGGTTTACACCACTACTGTGATATACTACGGTAGGTGTCTGGCTGGGAAACCGTGCATCAATCTCAATAACCCGGATTCCTTCTGGGGAGAGTATTGCTTCCACATCCATGATTCCTTTGAGGCACAGATTGCTGGCCAGCAGGTGTGTTATTTCCCTGAAATTTACATCCGTCTCCATCGGGGTGACCCGGTGGCAATCATGTTCCTGGTCAATATGGACCTGTGTCTGCTGACCGATCATGAAATTGTTCCCGTCACCCACCACTTCCAGTGAAACTACCGGTCCGGGTACATATTCTTCAATGACCATCGAATCATCAATGTCTGCCAGTTCACTTTCGTTGTCAATTATGCGCGCGCCCCTACTGCTGCTCATGCATGGGGGTTTCACAAAATAAGGAGGGGATTGGGGTTTATCTGAAGGGATGGGTATGTCGATCGATTTGAAATATTCCCTTGAACGCTTTTTGTGCATGCTGGTATCATAAGCGGCAAAATCGAAAAGAAGAGGGCAATGTAGTTCTGGTTCTATTTTTTTCAAAAAGAGAAGGGTGCCAGGGTTTTCATTTGTCGGAATTATAGCATTTGAGTGGCGGGATAATTCGATGAGCCTTTCCGGCTTTTCTGTAATATCAAAGCAAAAATGCTTGTCCACACTATTACGTATCAGAGGCTTGTTTTTCCTGTCGATCAGATGTACCTGTATCCCGGATTTCCTGGCAAGATAAGCCACCTCGAAGCCCTGCAACTTGCCCCCAATCAGACATATCGTTTTCATTCTACCTTCCCAGTATCTGATTGAAATCTTCCTGTTTTCCCGGTTCCATTCCCATGCTCTGAAGCTTTTCCACCACTCTCCATGCATCACGGTTGCGTTCTGTCAGTTCCCTGTCATAGTTAACCACACCGTCCAGTGCCGATCCGGAAGGAATGATGGATGTAACAACATTTGCTCCGGCATCCAGGCGGTAAACCATACCTTCCATGCCTTCAAGGTCAAGGGAAGCAGGGATCAACCTGTCCGGGAACATGAGTCTTAGGATCGATATGATTTTCAGTTCTGATTTGCTGCTTCCGGGTTCTCGGCTTGCCAGAGGTGTGCCTTCCTGGGGTACAAATGTCATTACACGTACCATATTGGGATTTGACTTACGCAGGCCTTTGAGGGATATCAGGGTTGATTCGGCTTCTGGTTCGATTTCGGTAAGGATCCCATCCTCTACACAGTAACCAATTTCTTTTGCATCCTGGCGGCAGTTTATTCTCTGGTCGTATTCCTGGCCTACCCTGAGCTTGTTGTATAATTCCTGGTCATAGGTTTCCTGGTAAAGTGCCAGGAAATCGGCTCCGTTATCATACATCTGTTTGAGGGTCTCTTTCCCCACAACTCCCGGGGAGATCATTATCGGAAGGCCCAGTTTGTCCTTAACTTTCCGCACAGCACTGACCAGTCTTTCAGGGTGGTCATGATAATAAGGGTCCTCTCCCATTGTCAGGTCTATCATGTGGACAGGATCATTTTCAAGCGCCTCGCAGACCTTTTCGATCTCATCGGGAGTAAGCCTGTAGCGGTGGATATTGTTCTTACAGTTATAATAGCAAAACGAACACTGATTCTTACAGTATGTTGAAAAATAAACAAAACTGTACAGGAATACCTTATTTCCAAAAAAGTTATCACGGACCATGCGTGCCACATGGAACAACTTCTGCATCTCTTCTTCATCTTCTATGGCCAGCAGGTCTCTTATCTCCTGGTCCCTGAGCTGGTATCCTTCATTTATTGAGGATGCAAATTTGTCCAGCTGTTCATTGTCCATGTTTTCAAACAAATTGTTCACCTGAGATTGGTTGTAATTCCGTTATAGTATGATATAGACCTGCTTGAACGCTTGATGTTTATGTATTTGTGCTTGACCTTGAGTAATCTTTCAAGTCCCATTCCTGCGCCCATCCAGGGTTTGGTCACTCCCCAATCCAGATCCTGTGGAATGGGTCCCACCACGGCTGAAGATATTTCCATGTCTCCATGCATTATGTCAATTGTATTTCCATACACCATGCAATTATCCGCGATCACCTCATAATCGATTTTCAGATATTTTAGCAAGTCATCAATAATTTTCAGCAGATTTTCTCTTGTGCATCCCGAGCCCATCTGGCAAAAATTAATCATTGTAAACTCTTCAAGATGCTCCTTGCCGTCGGATTCCTTCCTGTAGCAGGTGCCTATCTCGAATATCTTGAGGGGGTCGGGCATTATGTTATCAAAATTGTGCAGGTAATTGTATAATCCCGGGGCAAGCATGGGCCGCAGACATGTGTTATTATCCACCCGGAATATCTGTTTGTAGAGGGGATCCTCTTCTGTGATTCCCATTCTTTCAATGAATTTAGCCGGGATCATGATTGAAGTGCGTACTTCCATGAACCCCTTTTCTATTAAAAAGAGGGAAATATCCCTTTCAAGCTGGGCCAGCTGATGTCTGCGGTCCTTCTCATACATATGACGCAGATCTTGCTTTCTCTTTTTGACAAGTTCTGTCTCCAGCTCCTTGAAGGGCGGGAGTTCTTTTACTGAACTAAAGTCATCTGCAGGGCTAAGCAGTGTTGTAATTCTTTTTTTCTGGGCAGGCGTGTAATCCGGTTTTACAGGCTTTTCTTTTTTTGTCTCTGCAACAGGCGGCATTTCATTTGCCTTGCTGGAAACAGCTTTAACCACTGCTGCCTCTGGAGGTTTGTTCTTTTTTGTTTTTGAAGCTGTGACAACGCGTGCCTGGCTTCCCCTGCCGAAATCTTTTGTGACAAAACGAGTAATACGCTCATCGGAAAGTTTGCAGTTTTTGCATGCTTTGCGATATTTATTGTTGCGTAGCGCCCTTGCAGAGCGACTTCTTCTGGAATTTCGTACTGTAAAGCGGCTTCCGCAGTCAGTAGTGATATGAATATGGTTCCTCGACACCTCAAAGTTCTTTACACCATGAAGTAACCCATTCCTTGAGAGCCACACTCCGTTGGTGTCTATAAGTAAATCTAGTGGTTTCCTTTCCATAGGGGATTGCTCCGGCTATAGGGGCGACTTCTGATATCTACATTTGCTGAGGCGTCTAATTTTGCAACATATCCAGACCGTCACTTTCTATTTTACTGGCGGAAACCCCGGGAATCTAACCCGGCTGAATGGATCTAGAGTCCATTTGATCTACCTGATCAGGTTTCCACATGATAATCTGCTTTATTTCTTAGAATTTGTATTTAAATTTATGGGTGTGTGATGGGAATAACAGTGCCTAACAATGCCTAATAAATATATGAAGCTCTGCGCCTCATATATACCAAAGACTTCATTCATACCTGAGGGCATCTACTGGT
>NZ_MAFX01000055.1:0-75081 GCF_001683555.1 Methanohalophilus sp. DAL1
TCGTCATTACTTAGACAATGCCACAAAAGGAGAAAAGCTGATTGTTATTTGATGGATAAAGGATATGATTCTGAAAAGATACATACTCTAATCAATGAAGAATTGAAAGCAGAAGCCATCATACCTGTAAGATACAGAAAAAGGAAGAAGATCAAAGGAAAATACCGTCGTAAAATGAGAGATGAGTTTGATGAAGATATCTACCATTATAGAAACCTAGTAGAGACGATGTTTTCTGTTTTGAAAAGGAAATATGGGGAAGAACTGAGGGCAACAAAATACAGAAATCAGGTAAAAGAGGTCAAGTTCAAATTATTAATCCATAATATAGACAGGGCAACTTCTATTTCAGTGGTTATTCAAATGAGGATTTCTACAGAGCCAATAATTGATATATTAAAAAAGTATGAGGAAGATTGGGGCTTTATTCAATATTTAGATTTCATCAAATGATTACTCTGTATTTCACTCATTTTTGCCATAAATACCATATACTACTGCCATTCCTCTGGAACTTATATGGTATCATCTCTGATGCGGTCTATTGAGATAAAACAACTAGAACAGCGCATTATATCTCTTTTTGACAGAACTTTCAACAAGGCTGCGAATGTCAGTACACTGGATTATCGGGACGAATTGCTACGGAACACACGAAGGTGGTTCCAATCAAAAACCTTTGAAATCCAGTTCGATCTCCTGCTGACTGAAATAATAAGACTCGCACTGTCACATGCCGATGCGAACCTGCAGGAGGCACAGGTTGCTGCCTCTATTCCCCATATAAGCAAATCTGCAGCCGATAAACCATATCCCCTGACAGCCGAAGCGGTCCGGCTCTCCACCGATCTGACTGGTAAAGTCGCAAAAAGCATTATTGCTATGCTGGACAATGAGGAGATCTAATACAGGAATTCCAACCAACTGGCCAACAACATCAAGAAATACTGGATAAACGAACCCTTTCCTACAGTCAGGTTTGCCAGGACATTTACAGCAGATGTAGCATTTAATTCGGAATTATACAGGTATTCTAAGCGTGGCGTGCAGGTTGAGTTCTTTGCAGAGATCGATGACCGGACTTCACCACAGTGCAGGGCCCTGCATGGCACGGTTTTCGATGCCAATTCTGGTGAAGCAAGCAGAATGAGACTGCCGCTGTATCACAACTGCCGCAGTGATCTGTTGCCTGTGCCTGTCAGTAGTTCTGTTGATACGGACAGAAACCTATGCGCTAAGGCTTAAGCCTACAGTGGCTAGGAAGATTACAGAGGAAGTTAATCAATGGTTAAATAAACGTGCTAAATACAGGGATAAACAGCATACATGGAGTGCTATATTGCTCCTGAAGACAAGAGAAATGGCTCAATACCTTGTTGGCAAACGCAAAACTATTGATTTCGTATCTCATGTATATGAAATTGAAAGACAGGACAACATGGAAATCAGGCAGTTGTTACTTTATATTTTCTATTTTTAGTGGAAAAATTGGTTTTCTCAAAGGGTACCCTACATGATTTGAAACGTGGAACCAGGATATGCTTTGTGTCGAGCAGGCGCAGAACGTTATCGTTGACTGGCTTGAAGAACACAGGTACCTGTCAGAGAACGAGGATATCGCTGCAGTCGGGCTTGGTATCAAGACACTGGACGCAAACGGCAGTCTTGATGTGCAGGATTCCCGCAGGAAGGCGAGCAGTGATATAAGAAATAATTGAAATATTGTAACTCGATTACTGGAAATCAAAATATTTCAAATAGATAACATCTTCTAAGGAAGTATTGGCCACTATCAACTTTTTTCTTGAAACAATATCCCTGTAATCACCAGTAATAAAAAACATCTGTTCAACATTCAAGCCAACATGATGTGCGTCGATAATAATTTCAAGGTCCATAAATTCTTCTTCTGCCAAACCATCTGCTTCCAATAACCTATAAATGTCGTTATAGGGATTATCACGGGCACATACTTTACTAATTTATTTATATTCTGATAATTATCAAGACATCTTTTTTCCATGTCTCGCTGGAGATTTCTCAAATGATTTTTGGCTTCTTTTATATTTTCTACGGGGTTATTTTTAAAATACTCAATTAAGCAATCCCCGATCTGGTATCTTTTTAATACAGATGATGCTTTTTTTAAGCTGAATGATTGTTTTCTGTTAAATTCTCGGATAATGTGTTTAAATTCTTTCTTTATAGTTCCCAAGTTCTTTTTGTATATATCCCTACATTCCTGACAAACGGTATTACTTGAATATCGATCTAAGGAGCAACGCATCACATCTAGAGATTTTAGATTCCAGTTATCGGTTTCAAAAATATAACCAATTAACACATTGTTATCAAGAAAAAGATTCATCCATGCGCTTCCCCCTTATGATTTTCGTATGCGCATTTCAGTAGTTTCTTAACAGTATCTTCGTTTTTATTTGAAAATTCATAATTGTCAGAAAGAATCTCTTCTCTTAGATCTTCCAGTTCATGATAAAAAGCAGGAATTGATTGTTCATATTTTCTCTCCCATTCATCAATGATGCTTTTTTCATCAGGAATATTTTGGTGATGTATTATTCTGACACAATTTGAAAAGACATCCCAGAATTTGTCCCTTAGGTCAACAATAAGACCATATTGTTTTTCGGAAGATGTACAATCCAAAATAAGACGTACAGTGTCATCCCATTCGAGATACAAATCAAATAGTTCAGGGAAATCATCTTCAGGAAAATTGTTGAGTAAATCATCCAACAACGGTTCCAGCTGATCCTTTCTTGAACCAAATCCCCTTTCTTTACGATTCACAACATCAATATAATCCTGAAAAATAGTATTGAAATCATATGGACTGTTTATTTGATATGAATCTCTTTTGACCTTTTTACCGTAATCTGATTTGTATCCATATTGTTTCCAAAGATAACGAACTATTGAATCGATCGTTTTTTTTATATCTGCTTTAAGTCCATAATCTCTTTTTGGGTGCATGGGTGGAACGACTGTGTCGTCTAAAGTATAATATTCAGTAAATTTTCTGGGAAGGGCACTATCCAGAAATCGGGGTTCTATATAAAACCCATATTTATACCAGTATCCTGGTAGTTCCATATCAATTCCTTGTTTTCTCAATCTCGTGTCAAGTAAATTCATCAATTTAGAAAAATGAGAATGATTTAAGACCGGTTTTCTATAAGTATTGAAGGCTTTTAACAGGGAATCTATACTATACTCCAATATTGGATTCGGTTTTGTTACCATCTTTCACCACAAAAAAAGTATTTCGTCTAATTGTTATCAATACTCACATGTGAGTATTGAGAGCATTTGGTATAAACCTTTTGAATTAATTTCATAATCGATTTTTGCCATAAACCCTATATTCCCCTGTCATTCATCCGCCAACACTATATGGCAACTTCCCTGCTGCAGGCAGTCGAAATCAATCAACTCGAGCAGCGTATAATATCTCTTTTTGACTGGACCTTTATCAAGGCAGCAAATATAAGATCACTGAACTACAGTTAGGATCTGCCTAATGAATTCATGGGAATGATCAGACAACACAACCAAAGCAATAATATAAAAAGACCCTCCAAAATGTGTATCAGTATCTCATAAGGGAATTAATATGATCAAAAAGGATATTATTCTGGGAAGACTTGATGAGCTGCTTTTGGAATTGAAAAAGAACTATAAAGTAAAGGAAATAGGCCTTTTTGGGTCGGTGGTGAGGAATGAATACAAAACCGGCAGCGATATTGATTTCCTTGTTGAGTTTGAGAAAGGTGCGGATCTTTTTGATCTCGCAGCTCTTGGAATTTTTCTTGAAGACGAGTTCGGGACAAAGGTAGATATCATCTCGAAACGTGCCGTAAGGGATGAATTGAAGAGCAGGATTTTTTCAGAAGTGGTTTATGTGCATGCATGAGGTGGTTTTCATGCGTGAGTACAGGTTCTTTTTAACTGACATTGTTGAAGCGATTGATGAGATTGAAGATTTCACTTCAGGGATGGACTTCACTGAATTTCTCAACGATAGGAAAACCCAGAAGGCAGTTGTGAAGAATATCGAAATCATTGGTGAAGCCGGCTACGAATGTGCCGGCTGAGATAAAGGCAAGTTATCCTGGCATTCCGTGGCGGGTGATTGCCGGTATGCGGGACCGCTTAGCTCATGGTTATTTCGGAATCGATTATGTGATTGTGTGGGATGTTGTTGGCAATCGTCTGATTGGTTTAAGGGATTCTATCCAGGCAATTCTGGTTGAGATAGATTGAGCAGGAAATAACTTAACCCATCCTACCGAAAATCAGGCGTTAATGCTAACACTAACGGAGCAACAACCAAAAACGTCACACTCGTAAATGCGAATATTACTGCAGATGTGGCGGTCAATAATAAGTATCATATCGATAAGTTCATCCTTGATTCGGATCTGGAGAGGAGGATTGCCGGGGAAAAGGGTTTGCTGGATTCACTTAGCATTTCCCGGACACCTGCAAGGGGGAACATCGATGACATAATCAGGAAATATGAATCACAAATACGTGATATGCCATATGAAAACTGATATGCTTTCTCATCAAATGGCAATGTTCTGTTTAGAAAGTCAGGAAGTAAGAGTGCGATTACAATTACAATGGAAGAAAGCAAAAAACTAAAAGGATCCGTTTTCACGCACAATCACCCGGACAGCAGTTCATTTTCCCCCGCAGATATCCTTACTGCCTGCAATCTGGAGATGAAGGAAATCAGGATAACAGCGACAAAAAAACTCCTACACCATGAAAATGAAAGATGGTTCCAACTTTGAAAGTAAGATGTGGAATGAAAAAATAGAGAAATCTATGAAATACCATAATCGCAATGTTAGAAAAGAGTTTGAAAACAAAATCTTCTCAGGTGAACTTTCTACAGATGATGCTAATTTAATGCATTGGCATGAAGTCTGGTCCCGGGTCGTAAAGGATATACCCCAGTTAGAATATATCAGGAGATAAGAACAAATGATTGATATGGTAAACGCAGAAGGAGATATCGTAATCGACGACAGTACCGATTCAGAAATAATCTATAGTCCTGTCTGTATACACTGCAAACATCTCCGTAAGTCGCAGTTGAATCCCAACGGGACCCATCATAATACATGTGATGCTTTTCCTGAAGGAATTCCCGATGAGATCTGGAGAGGGGACAATGACCATCGTGCTTCGTATCCTGGAGATCATGGGATCCGGTTTGAGAAAAAAGAATGATTGAAGATTTCAACAATATTTCTTATACATGCTCAAATGGCACAATTCAAGTGAACAAGATTTACAGAATTCAGGCAGTATCCTCTTCAGTAATTGCCCGATAGACGTTGTTGAATAACTTCTCCTTGATAATCTCGGCAAATTCTTCCTCATTCTTGATCTTGGAGAACAGTTCAAAATTCACATCGATCAACTTGTTCAATTCTTCTCCAAAAATCTCGTTATATATAAGTTTGACATCCTTCTTTTCGTTCACTTCAGAAGATGAAGCCTGACGCATCCGCTGGTTTGCGATCATGTTGGATTGCATGTTTCCCAGTACCTGGGCAACCTTGTCCTCGTCTGTCAGCATCTCTGCACCACTGGCTTCATTGATCTCTTTCACAATCTCCGAAAGCGGTGTCATCTCATCCTCTGGATTCATGATTGCTCCTGGCTCGGGTACAGGTTCCAGGTTTCCTTCGTCATCTGACAGATATATTTGTCCATTGCTGGTCTCCTGCAATCTGAACGAACTCATCTTGACCTTGTCGGTGACCTCCTTTGGCAGACGGTCATATTCTATATGCAACTCTTTAATGAGGAACCTGGAGAACTGATAGAATTTCTCAAGTTCGTCATCAAAGAAGGATATTATCTGGGACAGGAAGGCATACTGGCGTACAAAAACGGTCATTTTCTTCTTGAAATCCCGCCTTTCATCTTCCTCAAGTTTTCCCCATCTCCTGATTGGCTGGTGCAGGGCTGTATAGAGATTTGCCTGTTTTCCTTTAGAAGAAAAGTACTCTGCAGCGAAGTTGTTGATATCTGTATCATCAAAAACACCGAAGTCCCGCAATTGATTCTCATAATCATAGAGTTTGTTGGGATCTGTGGCTTCAGTGAGAGTGGTTTTGACATGATATTTTTCGAAAGATTCCTTGATCTTTTCTGCCTCGTTGACAAAGTCCAGCACCATCGTATCTGATTTATCGGGATGGATACGGTTCAAGCGACTCAGTGTCTGTACTGCATCCACTCCACCGAGTTTCTTGTCCACATACATGGTGTGCAGCAGGGGTTGATCGAATCCCGTCTGGAATTTGTTGGCCACGATCATTATCCTGTATTCGTCTTCATTGAACTTCTCGGCAGTCTGAGAATCGGGGAAACCGTTCTCTCCAGATTCGGTGAATTCCTTGCCCGTGTATTTCTTGTACACATCTTCTCCTTGCACAACTCCCGAGAATGCGACCAGTACAGCGAAGGGATAGCCCTTTTCTGCGATCTGTTTCTTGAATTCCAGTTCGTATCGGACTGCATTGGCCCTGGAACCTGTCACCAGCATGGCTTTTGCTTTGCCGCCGATCCTGTTTATGGTATTGGTTGCAAAATGATTGAGCATCAGTTCGGTCTTCTGCCTGATAGCATACTCACTTGAGCCCACATAGTTTTTCAGGAGGGATTTGGCAGCCATCTTCTGGTACCTGGGATCGTCCTCGATGCTTTTCATCAGTTCAAAATAGGTGGTGTATGTGGTGTAGTTCTGCAGTACATCCATGATGAAGCCTTCCTCGATTGCCTGCTTCATCGAATACAGGTGGAAGGGTTCGAAAGTACCATCTGCCTGCTCTTCCCCAAACATCTCCATGGTCTTGTTCTTGGGAGTGGCGGTGAAAGCATAGAAACTGATGTTTTTGGGCTGGAGCTTGAGATCGGTGGTGATCTCATCCATCTTTTCATTGATGGTATCCTCCACATCCCTGACCTGCTCGTCCTCATACTCCACGGTATCCTCGGTCACCAGCACCTTTCTGACATCTCTGGCGGTATTGCCTGTCTGGGAGGAATGGGCTTCATCGATCACCACGGCAAACCGTTTACCAGGGGTCTTGTGGAACAGTTCGATTGCAAAGGGAAATGTCTGCAGGGTTACGATTATGATCTTCTTGCCTGCTTCGATGGCTTCAGCCAATCTTTTTGACTTGTCCCTGTCAATGGCTTCCACCGTTCCCCTGACCTGCTCATGTGCCATTATGGTGTTTCGCAGTTGTTCATCAAGTACCCGCCTGTCGGTTATCACTATAATGGAATCGAAGATGTTCTCATTGTTTTCGTCATGTAATCCAGCAAGTTTGTTGCACAGCCAGGCAATGGAATTGCTTTTCCCGCTTCCTGCACTGTGCTGGATGAGATATTTTCGACCGACACCATTGATCCTGGTATTTTCCACAAGCAGATTGACTGCACCCAGTTGGTGATAGCGAGGGAAGATCAACTGGCGGGATACATTGCCTTGTTCATCCCTTTTGTCCACTATCTGCAGGAAGTTCTGTATGATATCCAGCAACAGATCCTTGCTCCAGATCTCCTGCCAGAGATAGGATGTATCGTAATCGTCATACATGGGCGGGTTGCCTGCACCATTTTGATATCCCCTGTTGAAAGGTAAAAATACCGTAGACTCATCCTGCAGTTTGGTGGTCATGTATACCAGATGCGGATCGACTGCGAAGTGCCCGAAACACCTGCCAAACTGCAGCAGGGGTTCTGCTGGATCCCTGTTGGTCCTGTACTGTTTGATCGCATTATCCACATCCTGCCCGTTCAGGGTATCCTTGAGTTCGGAGGTGATGATGGGAATTCCGTTGATGAACAGACACAGGTCTATAGATTTATTGGGATTTTTCCTGCTGTAGTGAAGTTGACGGATTACGGAGAACCTGTTGTTCCTGTACTTTTTCTGGTGGGCTTCATTGAGTGCAGTCTCGGGCTTGAAATATATCAGATCGAAATGACAGCCCGTATCCTTGACACCTTTCCTGAGTACATCCAGTGTACCCTGTTTCTGGAGGACCCTGGTCAACCTGTTCAGGAATTTGTCCTTTACCCTGTCATCACCATGCCTGGCTTTGAGTTTCTGCCATTCCTCGGACTGGGTGGAGCGGATGAAATCAAAGAGCATATCAGCATCCAGACAGAGTTCCTTATCGTAGTCCTGATTTGCACGCTGGATATACTTCTGGTCTCTTACAAGCGATTCCACTATATCGGTTTCGAATTTTTCTTCGGCTGGATCAGTCACTTACAGTCCCCCTGACGTCAATCTTCCCCGTGACAGCACTGGATATGAGTGCAGTACGATATTCCTTCAGGTATTCAATGGATTGTTTCGTTTTTTCGATTAAGTTGTCAATCTGTGATGTTTCTCTGTCGAGATAATTGGCTATGGCTTGTTGTTCTTGGAGAGGTGGAACTAAAAATGGCACTTCTTTCAGTCTCTCTCTTGTTAAATGAGCAATACTAACTCGATTTACAATTGAATCAAAATATCCAATTTTTCCTTGAGATATAAATTGATAAAGAAAATAAATTGGATTATGAGGGTCTTTTAAGGTTACTTTATGAACTGAATTTTGTATATAACATTCATCTAATTCATCTAACCATATTGCAGTTCTCCCAACTTCTCCTCCCTCACTTACAAGTAAATCATTTGCATAAAGTCGGTATTGATTAATTTCATTGTCAGAAAACCACATTTCTTTTACATCATTAACATCTACTTTACCCCATCGTATATTTTTGGCTCTTAAATAATTCTTTTTATTATATCCTCCTTTATCCTTGGGTGTTAACATTTTTCCTAATACAATTTTTCCAATTTGTTTCAGTTTCGTAACATCCCAGTGTTCGGGAATCTCCCCTATCCACTCAATCCCCGAATCCTTCATCGGCACATCTGGATCGAGTCCCCTCGTGACCGCATGGCTGATCAGTGCCGAACGCCTCTCTTCCAGCAGTTCGATGAATTGCTGTTTCTTCTCCACAAGGGCATCGATGCGGGATGTTTCACGGTCGAGGAAGGTGGCTATGGCTTTTTGATCCGACAATGGAGGTAATATGATGTTAATTCTTAGAAATTCGTCAGGATACAAGCGCAATCTTGAATCAATAATGCCTGTAGAATGGCACTTAAATTCCGTAATGTATTTATCAGTTCTTAAAAGGTAGTGCAAGTAACGTGCATCATTTTCAATCATAGGTTTAAAGACGGCATATGAAGGGCTTACTATTCCATCATATGCAGTAACACCTAAACCACGTTTCCAGGCAAGCATTATGTTCATAACTAAATCGTCTGGTTTACATTTTTTGTAGCCTTCCAATGTTTTTGCACGAGTTACAAACTCGCCCTCTTCCATTACTTCAAGTCGAGGCTTAATTCCATAATACTCAGATACAGACAATAAATTTTCAGAACCATTTATTGACCTGTCATTTCTTTCTTGATAGACATATTTGGATCTTCGAACATCCCAATGCTCTGGAATCTCCCCTATCCACTCTACTCCCGAATCCTTGTACTCGGTGTATGGTTCCATCCCCGAAGAGTCCATATATTTGACATGGGATGAACTCATTGCTTCATCACTTCCAATATCTCCAGGATCTCGTTTTCCAGTTTGTTGATGTCGTCCTCGATCTCCTGCAGGGGACGTGGGGGCTGGTATTCATAGAAATACTGGTTAAAATTGATCGTGTATCCGACCTTACCAATCTCTCCGTCCTTTTCATCGGTCATGGATTCATTGATCCATGCATCAGGAACGTAGGGCTGTACTTCTCTCTCGAAATACTCCTGGATGTCCTCATCCAGCGGTACATTCTCATAATCCCTCAACTGGGTATCAGCCTCGATATTGCCTTTATTGTCCCTGCAGATCTCGCCATTTTCATCCTGTTCGGACATCACAGCCAGTATAGCCTTTCTTACAGGTGCTTTTATCGACACCTTTGCCCGCTTGAGAGATGACTCGAGGTCTTTGAGAAACTCATCGCGGCTCATGTATATCTTATCATGATCCATTCCTGCAAGCACGTCAATAACTAAGTCCTGCAACTTCCTGCCTGCAGCCTCTTCCCTCTCCTTCTCTGCAGTATCCTTGCGTTTTTTGCTTGTAGCAAGACTCTGGAAAGCCTTCTGCTCCTTCAACTCCTCGATACGTTCCTCGGTGATCTGACATTTCAGGCGCAGGGGTCGCTCAATTGTGATCTTGCGATAACCAAACGCAGTATTATCAAAGATCTGGGAAGATTCATTTTCCTCAAACCTGGCATGCAGGCGTGTCAGGGTCTCGATCTGTTCCTGAGATATTTCATGTCTTTTATCCCCGAGACTCTTCCGCATATTAATATAACAGGAAGTCCCGTCGATCAGCTGGACCTTGCCCTTCCTGACTTCATCCTTACGGTTTGTGCATATCCAGACATAGGTATTGATTCCCGTATTGTAGAACAATTGGTCAGGTAATGCCACGATCGCTTCCAGCATATCATTCTCCAGAATCCAGCGTCGAATTTCACTTTCACCCGAACCTGCATCTCCCGTAAACAGCGGCGAACCATTCATGACAATTCCCATTCTGCCTCCTCCTTCCCCAAGAGGACGCATCTTTGAAATCATATGCATCAAAAACAGCATCTGACCGTCACTTGATCTGGGCAGTCCTGCACCGAACCTGCCACTGAATCCCCTGTTCGCTTCAGCCTCCACTATCTTCTTATCCTTCTTCCAGTCCTTCCCAAAGGGTGGATTGGAAAGCTGGTAGTGGAAGGTCATGTCAGCATGCTGGTCATTGGATAACGTTGACCCCAGCATAATATTCTCTGAATCCCTGCCATTACCCTTGAGCAACAGTTCTGCCTTGGCAATCGCATAGGTCTCGGGATTGACCTCCTGTCCGTACAGGTGCATATCAACATTGGGATTGATCTCCTCATGTACATAATCCCTGGATACGGTCAGCATCCCTCCAGTACCACATGCAGGATCGTAAACCGTCCGCACAGGATGATTGTGACCGATGATATCCATATCCTGATGGAACAGCAGATGCACCATCATGGTTATCACCTCACGCGGGGTGAAATGCTCTCCAGGATTCTCATTCATGTTCTCATTGAACCGCCTCAGCAATTCCTCGAAAATATATCCCATTTCCATATTGCTGACAGCATCGGGATGCAGGTCCACATTCCCAAACTTCTCCACAAGCATGTAGAGCAGATTGTTCTCATCCAGGAAATCGATGTAATTGTCAATATTAAATTTGGACAGGATCTCCTTGACATTATCCGAAAATGAGTCCATGTATGCCAGGAAATTCTTCTTTATATTCTTCGGATCATCAAGCAGTTTTTTCAGATCATACTGAGAAGTATTGTAGAATCGGCAGTCTGCTACATCACACAGGGCACTGTACTTGTCCTTGACCTTCCCTTCCAGTATTTTATTTCTCTCAAGTACATCCTCCTTAGTGGGTTCAAGGACGCATTCAATCCGTCTGATTACGGTAAAGGGTAAGATGAGGTCCCTGTATTTCCCTGCCTTCAGGTCGTCCCTAAGAACCTCGTCCGCCACACTCCAAATGAAATTCGCTTTTTCCTGGAAATTGCTCACATTATCACTGCTCTTCAGTATGTATTTGTTTATTATATATTTGATGATTTTATTTTGTTGAAATCTATGAACAAAGGCAAGTAATTTGTTGTTGGGTGGTAGTGTACGAAAATGAAAAAATATGCAGTAACACGAATATGTGACAAGTTTTGCGATTAAGAATAGGGTGGGAATATAGGTAAGTCTAAAAATGGAATTGTTGGTAAAATAATTCACTGTATACGTGGCTCATATAAATTATTTAAATTAGGAAATCTATTAATAATATTTACATCTAATAAATTGTAATATGATTTATTTTAATGGTGTCATACTATCTTTTCTGGATTTACATCTCGATAACTTATATAGCAACATCATAAACATATTCCATAGTATACCTCCATATTCACAATATTTTAATTCTATAGTTTTGTCATTAATTTATGCATTGGCGATTATAGGTGGTCTTTTTTTATTTGCTCTAAAGAAAAATCAATACAAACTAGAGAAAAACTCAGAACCAGAATTCATTCAAGATCTGATACAAAGAGGATTAGGGATTATAAAGCCATTTAGAGAGATATTAAGAACTATTAAACCTTCTTTAATTATTGTAACATTTGTGCTGGCTGTTCTATTGGCAGCTGGCACTTTATTATTTAAATTGCCTCTTGAAGCAATTGAAGTCTTATGCGTGCACATTCTATTTTTAGATGTAATTATATTACTAAAATTAAGTACATTATTATCTAATATACAAACAAGATTAGCACAAAAAAATAATAATTATTTATCTCCTTACTTAATTCTTAAATCTTTAAATGAGTTAATTAATTATTTAATAAGCAAATTTAGCCTTAGATCTTTCACAAGTAATAGTATCAAATATGTATTACTGCCTCTCTTTATAGCTTTTTTTTGGCAAGAATTATTTTATGTTACTATTTTTTTTCTTGTCGGATGGAATGTGCTAATCTATATTTTTAATTCCATTAAATCTAAACCGATGATGAGCCGACCTAAATGGGTTTCAGTAGAATATTTATCAGGGTTAGAAGTACATGATTTAATTCTATATCAATCAACAGCAATGGATTATAGGTTTAAATATATTGATAACGATGATGAGCTAATAATACCAGTTACTGCTATCAAAAAAATAGTTTATGATTATAATTTTGAATTAACCCAGTGGAAAAAACTTTCTGAATATGAATTTGAAATACCCTACCTTACATCTGATTTTGCTACTAAAATTATAAACATGTCCTATAAATTAACTGGATTGAATATTTATAAACAGTTAGCATTATATAATTGCACAAAAATATATTCAAAATATGATCAAAAAAGAGAAGCAGAGGATTGCTTTAAGGACTTAGTACAGGTAACAGATGGAAATGTCATAAAATTTAACTTTGAATCCACTGATTTTGATAATATCCGAAATGAAGAATGGTTTCAAAAAAATACATGTAACTGATAAAGGATGAACAAGCGACACGATACGAGGAATTCAAACCCTCAAACTCCTTCCAAAAACAGATCTCAACTGAAGTAAGAAATATCAAAGGCAAAGTTGGGTCGGGTGGATTCAGCAGTTCGGGTTTCTCAAGTGCTATATTTTTTGATCGAAACACCAGCATTGAAAGGTAAGTAAAAATTATGCCAGTGCCAGGGTGGTTGACCCCGGGGATAAATTCATCTCGTTGTTACCTGTAACGGAAACAGTCTTTGCAACGGGATGGTTCCTTTTTACAAAAGTCATTTTCAGATTGAGAGTAAGTTTACTGTCTTCTACTTCAAAATTAACATTCAGTTCCACAGGTTCACGCATCTCATATTTACTGATATTGAATTTCCTGGATGCGTCAAGTATCTCAATGCCGACAAACTTGTTATTTTCGTCCACGTCAAGGATGATATCATCTAACATCAATGAGGATTTGTATTTGCGGTCCTGAGGATAGATGTACATACTGTCATTTATCCAATCGTAATCAAAATGGCTATGTTCATAATGGACTACATCGCCGCTCATTTACTTTATCCTCCTTTCAACTTCCTGTGGAAAACATGTCACCAATGAAATATTTTTAATTATATTAATCAATTAATGCTTTATCTATAATTCCCTGTATTGTGTGATGGCAACATTTACCTGACGGATTATTTATTTGACAATTTGGATTAGTCATTGCTCCTGTGATTTCTAAAACTTCTTTCATATTAGTTGCCTTATCATTAATCACAGCATTTATAACTTGTTCTTCTGTTACTTTACTACAATAACAGGCATATTTCGGGTTTGCACCTTTTTTAAACCATATTGGTACTTTTACATCACTTTTTTCGAATTTAACTCTGAAATCATTGTTATAATAAGAAATCTTGCAATCTTCATTCATACATAAATAATAGTCAAAATCACCTATATTTTCTAACAGATCATCACATATCATATGTCTTACAGTAATATTTTTTACAAAACCACCTGGAACGTTACAAACTGGACAGGGACTACCATTGTCCTTAATATTGGTTTTTAAATTTGTTTCACATGGTATGACATTAAGGTTGATTCCGTTCATTTCTGTGTGTCTCCTTTTGTACCTGTCATTATCATTCTTCCCACATCTCCAACCTTTCCTTAACATGAGTATTAAGAGTAAATGGCTTATCAATTTTAGCATTCTTCTTCATGCAATGTAAAGTACCCTTAGAGAACCATCCAGAACATAAGTTTGAGGTGAGATTGGTATTCTTGCAAGGAAGCATATTGATGTTGACGGAGCGATTTACCTTGGCAAAGAAGCCAATGGAATTGATGAGCAGGAATTGGATGTGAGAAAGACACAAAAGTTCATTGATGAAAAAACAGTGGAGAAGTTTAATCTTGATTTAACTCCAGAAAAAGCAAGAGAGATTGGAATTAAGCATAGAAGTGCTTTGGCTTACTTGAAGAAAAAAGCAAAGGAAACAGAGTTGAATTTTAAAGTTAGAAATGTGGAAAGAATTATTAATTAGCCGAGGTGATGATAAACTAAACATTCGTATTTTGTCGACCATTCTTAGAAGTGCGGATGTGCTTATATATTTAGATCTTGCAAATATTTTCTACGCCACTTGCAATAAATAGAGTTCATGTTCTCTATATTTTCACTACTTAAAGATTTCTTTTTTATAGTACCGTCATATAAACCATTTATATTATCTTTGCAAGTTGAAATCACATAGCCGATGAAGATTTCAATATAAGTATCTTCAATGGCTGAATTTTGTATAAAACGAAAAACATTGTCCAAATTAAAAAAAGGACTTTCACAAACGTCGGTGGCTAAAGAGAACATTATCCGTGATTTTGAATAATCGTCTAGGGTACCATCGTCGTCTAGGGTGCCATCCAAACTTTTTAAATCTTCAATAACATTTCTTAACCTTAGCATTGAACAAGGAACACATTCCGGGGGGGATTTTTTTAGGATTTCTTTTTCTAATATGTTATATTTTTCATCTTCTTGTTTCAAAAGTAATAAACCAGTCTTAAGTAAAAGATCTGTTTCACGTTGACGTGATTTCTCTGTGTTTGAAAAAAAACTAGTTCCGAAATCAATTATTTTTATACTATTATCTGGTTTTATTAGTACATTCCGGTCATGCAGATCACCATGATAAATTCCCATTTTATGTACATTTCTCATTTCATGATATATTTGTTCTAAAATGGAACAACGTAACCAAAATTGCTGTCCTTTTTCTAACCATTGTCTCAAAGTTTCTCCTTGGACAAATTCATATACAGCATAAAAATAAGTATCATCTATTGCACCAGCATGATGAATTCTGACAATTTTGTCACTATCCAATTGGGCAATTTTTTGAATTTCATTGCGGAATCTATCTAAATCTGGTTTTCTCTGGTTTTTATAAGGTAGCCAAAATTTGATTGCCACTGTTCTCTCCAAAAGGGGATCCTTGCCTTCTAAAACAATACCGTTAGCACCTTGGCCTATTTCCTTGTTAAGTTCATAACTCAAATCTGCTATGTTGATTTTCTCGCCAGAAATAAATAATTCTTTTGTATTTTCATCAAAGTGATATTTAGTCATTGTACCCCTCTGCTTGTTCATTGATAGTAACAAAGCAATATATGTAATATATTTTATCAATTATATTTTGTAGAGACCTTTAATTTTTATTTTTTAAAGCCTACTCATGATTGTTCACTCTATTACAGAAAACTAATATACACATATACAATTAATATTGCTTGGCTATAAAAAATATATTATTTATTCCCACAAATTAGCGTACAAAAAATTAGAGATACCTATATCCCAAAAAAGCGATGCGAGGGGAGGGATTCGAACCCTCGAATTCCTTCGAAACCGGATCTTAAGTCCGGCGCCTTTGACCGGGCTGGGCAACCCTCGCAGGAAGATGTGTAGAATTAGCCTTTGCCGGTTGGTTGGATGAATGAGCTTTATAAAGCCATTCGGAATCCATAATTAGAGTTAAGTTACTTAAACCTTATTATGGTAGGCATGAAAATACAATTCCTTGGTAGCGGTGTGGCAATCCCCCGGCCCGGCAGGGTGCAGTCCGGGATTGCAGTTGAGACTGAAAACGGCCGTTTATTACTTTTTGACTGCGGGGCCGGGGTGCTGCAGCGCCTCTTTGAGAGCGGGCGTGATCCCCGGGATGTTGATGCAATCATCCTGACCCACCTGCACCTGGATCATGTGGCCGATGTCCTGCCCCTGCTCAAAAGCCGCTGGTTGTGTGAGAAAAGCGATTGTGTCATCTACGGGCCACAGGGCACCCGGGAATGGCTGGACGGCCTGTTCGGGCTGTATCCCTATTTACAGGCCAGGTTTGACCTCTCCGTCACCGAACTCAAACCCGGCCGGCAAATCGCACTTGAAGGTGGTGATTGCCGGCTCAGCTGTGCCGCAGGAGTGCACAGCGTACTCTCCCTGGGTTACAGACTCGAGGACGGAGGGAAAATAATGGTATATGCCGGGGACACCGAACCCTGTGACTCCCTCATGGAACTGGCACAGGGAGCCGATATTCTCATCCACGAATGTTCGTTTCCCCCAGGCTTTGACATCGACTGCCACACCACACCGGATATGCTGGGCCCCTATCTCGAAAAACTTGATGCAGGCAAACTCTACCTGACCCATCTCTACCCGCAAATGCAGGGCCATGAACAGGAATCACTGGAATACCTGCGCAGCCGATTCAAAGGTGAAGTGCACATCGCCTCGGACCTGCTGGAAATCGACCCCTGAGATCAGACCTGCAGCATCTCGATATCCAGTTTGCCCGATTTTTCATCCAGTTCGATAAGGGCAGCCGATCCTTCCGAAGCCATACCGGTGTTCACGACAGTTGTACCGGCCACTTCCATGACTCCCTTGTCCTCATGGATATGGCCACAGACGATCAGGTCCACCTTGCCCAGCATGTCGGCTACAGCTTTACAGCCCACATTACCGGCTTCGATGCGATCCAGTGTGCAGTAAGGGGGTGAATGGGATAGCAGCACCAGGTAATCGCCCTTCTGTCTTCCTTCAGCAGCCAGTTTGTCCAGGGTTGTTGCAATTTCCTCTTCTTCGATTTCATAGGGAGTTTTGAAGGGTGTGGGGTTGGATCCACCCATCCCTATGAAAGCCACATTTTCCATGATCCACAAACGCTCGTGGAGATTTATGGCCTTTGACTCATCCAGAAGATTGCAGATACTTTGCAGGTCACAGTTGCCCGGAATGGCCAGGGTTGTTTTGTCAAACATTCTCATCATCTCCAGGGCCTGCTCATCCGGCCCGAAGTTGGTGATATCTCCTGCAACCAGTATCAAATCCACATCCTCTGCCCTGTCAAGTATGGCAGGGATGCGTGTAAAATTCCCGTGTGCATCGGACATTGCAAGTATACGCATCATTTATGCTCCTTAGAAGTTCTTATCGCCGCCGAGGATACCGCTCAAACCGCCACCGGTTGAGGCCTGCATTTTGATATCCTGGGCCATATACATCATGGCACCAACCTCTGCCCTCACACTTTCGGAAGGATCAATTTCGATCTCCACAAGCTGCATCTCATTCCCAATGATATCATAATCGATTTCGTCTGTCATTTGTGTGACTCCTGTTGAATTTACAATAATTTAATATTCTTTAAATTTATATACCTGCTTCATTGGCAAAATACATAATCAAATTTAAATAGTACTGCACATTTTATCGGCATCAGAAATTGAAAGGATAACCACTATGAAACACTTTCTCATTATTGCCCATAAGGCGCATACCGCCGATGATTTTTCCCTGAATGACCTGCCTGGTTCTGCCGGCAGGATGGATATACTGTGCAGGTGCGTAAATTCAGCCCTTTTTCTCTCCCATGACCTGCGCCGGGACGTACAGATTCACCTCCTGCTCCTCGGAGAACCCGACCCTGGCAGGGTTATCAAATTTGACGGGGAGACCGTACGTTACCTGAATCCGGATGAACGAAGTAGTGGCTCTCTTATCAAAAAAGCCCTGGATAAGGATTCTTCTGACTTTGAGATTCGCTCCACACCCGGTGTCACCGTGCGTGATGCAAACCTATCCACTCTCCTTTCGGAATTCAAGCAGCAGGGTTGCTCTCTTTATTATCTGCTTGAAGACGGCAAGGAAATCCGTGAAGAAACCCTTCCCAGAGGGGATATGGTCTTTATTCTGGGTGATCACAGCGGTGTTACCGAAGAAGAAGAGGCAGAGATAGAAAAAGCCGGTGCAATAAAACTTAATATAGGCCCGATCTCGCTTCATTCGGACCATTGTATTACAATTTTACACAACGAACTTGACCGCAGGGAAAAAGAATATTAACCTTTTTGCTATTGGAAGTGAATACATGACCATAATGCAAACAGCAGCCCGAATCATTGAGGAAGGTCCAATATGCGACAATTGTATGGGCAGGCAATTTGCCCGCTTGCTTACCGGCCTGACAAATGCTGAAAGAGGAGAGGCTATCAAACTATCCCTCTCATTAGAAGCTGCACGCCTGATGAAAGAAGAAGGCTATAAGGATTTACTTGAAAAACTCGCTCTTTCCAACTCCTACGCATGTAAGACACTGGATGCCTCCTGTAAAGAAGAGGAATGCTGGGTATGCATTGGGCTTTTTGACAATCTGGATGAATGGGTGGATAGAGCTATAAAGGCTCTTGAAGGAATCGAGTATTCCACTTTTGTCGTGGGTACAAAGGTTAGCGGACTGCTGGCTGAGAATGAAGAGATCCTCTGGGCTGAATGCGGGGCTGATTATGCCGAGCAGCTGAAAACCGAACTTAACAGGGAGATCGGAAAACGCCTGGCAGCCCGCAGCGGCAAAGAAGTAGACATCAAAATGCCCGATGTTGTTGTTATTCTTGACATAGCAAAAGAAGATATTATACTGGAAATCCGCTCGGTTTATGTTGAAGGTCGCTATCGCAAACTTGTGCGTGGCATACCCCAGACCCGATGGCCCTGCCGCAAATGCAAGGGAAAGGGATGTCAGAGCTGTGATAATACAGGAAAACAATATCCCGAATCCGTGGATGAATTGGTTAGTGAACCTGTAATTGAAGCATTTGACAGTGATGATACTAAATTCCACGGTGCTGGAAGGGAAGACATAGACGCCTTAATGCTCGGTGCAGGTCGCCCATTTGTAGTTGAAGCTATAAATCCGGGTAAGCGTAACTACAATCTTTCTGATCTGGAAGAGCAAATAAACAGTAAAGCTGACGGGAAAATTGAAGTTGAAGGTCTCAAATTTGCGGACAAGGCCAGAGTTCAGACCCTCAAGAACTCTACGGCGGATAAAGTTTATAAGCTTAAAGTTACATTCAATGCCCCTGTTACGGAAGACGCCATCAGGACTGCTCTTGAGGACCTCCAGGGTAATCTAATCGAACAGCGCACGCCTCAAAGGGTGTCGCATCGAAGGGCTGATCTTGTAAGGAAACGTCAGGTGCATTCGATAGAACTTCTCGAATATCATCAGGATCATGCAATAATCAGGGTTGATTGTGAAGGCGGGCTTTATGTGAAAGAGCTTATATCCAGTGACGAGGGACGCACGACTCCGAGCCTCACCGGTCTGCTTGGAATTGATGCAGTGGTTGAAGAACTTGATGTGGTCGATGTGAAGATTTAACCGGATTATAATTTATATATCATCAACGGAGGAACATTATGCCAAAATCAAATGGTGAAAGATACTGTACAAGATACAAGCTTAAAAAGTCAATCAGGGAAAGAGGACTCTCTCCTGTGAGCAAAGCCATCCAGAGTTTCAGTGAAGGACAGAGAGTCCATATAGATATTGATCCCAGTGTCCAGAAAGGAATGCCAAATCCCAGATACCAGGGTAAAACCGGTAAGGTACTCTCTCAGCGCGGGCGTGCCTATATCCTTGAAGTACGTGAAGGAAATGCCAATAAGCAGGTAATTGTCCTGCCACAGCACCTTAAACCCCAGAAATACTGATTTCTGGTAAGAAATATAAATATCAGAGGCAAAGCAGAAATAGCTATATCTGCTTTGCCTCTGATAGTTGTCTGTTGCATTATTCCTGCCTTAAAGGCAGGTTAACTTAAGGCAGAATGGATGAGTGCTTTCCAATGATAGTTAAAAAAGTTCTTGATGAAGAATTACTTACGTTACCTGAGGTCAGGGGAATTCTCCACCAGATTCTGGAAGAACGTGTCAATAACGAAGAAGAGCTTGGATATGAGCTGCGTAAAGCCATAAACCATGCAGACATGTTCTCAAGGACAAGTGCTGAAAAAGCACGCGAGTTTGTCAACAAATTGCTTGAAGTGGAGAAAATGAAACCGGAGATTGCAATTCGGATAGTGGACACAATGCCACTTTCCAGGGATGAACTCCGTACCCTTTATGCCAAAGAGAGATACACTCTCTCAGATGAAGAGCTTGACACCATCCTTGAACTCGTAATGGATTATATGGAATAAATTTATATTCCATATACGACTTTTTCTTTTAGATAATATCAATAGTCTTACGTGCACCATGGAGGATATAATGACTACAAAGGGGAATAAAACTGAAAGAGAAGAGTACGCATGGGTTCTGGATTATCTTCCTTATGGAAATCCTAATGATCCACGTCCCACATACCAGAAAACACCCTTAGCCCAGGCAGTAGGTGATTCTAAATTCGTACTCATGGAACTTGTCCCCAAGGAAAAAGTCACTCCTCAGATACAGTCCAGAGTTTATATCGGAGAGGGTGACAGGGAAGTAATTGATCATGTCAAGCATCGGATTCATTACAATGATCTTACAAGTGGTGCACAACTTGAGCTTCCGTATGTACTGGAGCAATCGGTAAAACATCATGAGGAGCGTTTTGTAAAGTTTTTCAATGAAGCTCATCCCATAACGACTCGCCAGCACATGCTAGAGCTTTTACCCGGTATTGGCAAAAAACTCATGTGGGCGATAATCGATGAACGTAAGAAGGGTGAGTTCAAAAGTCTTGAAGAACTCCATGAACGTGTGGGAGGAGTACATACGCCCCAGAAGGCTATTGTCAATCGTATCATGGAAGAACTTAAAGATGATAATATCAAGTACAGACTCTTCACAAGACCACATCGCCGCCCCCACAATGAATAAAGGGTATAGATGTGGTATACTCTATTCTTAAAAAATATGGGATCAGGGGTGGTTCCCTTGACCAACATTTTTTGGTAAATGAACCTATACTGGACTCAATAGCAGAAGCTGCAGACCTGCAAGGTGATGATGTCGTTCTTGAGATAGGCGGCGGTATCGGAAATCTGACAGAGCGTCTGGTAGCCAGGGCAGGCAGGGTTATTGTTATAGAACGGGATCCCCGTCTGGTGACAGTGTTGCAGGACAGGTTCCACGACGTATCCAATATTGATATAATTAAAGGGGATACAATGAAAGTTGAACTCCCTGCCTTCAATAAAGTTGTAGCAAATTTACCTTATTCAATCTCTTCTCCCATAACATTCCGTCTTCTTAACCACGGTTTTGAAAAAGGGATTTTAATGTATCAGTACGAGTTTGCCAGAAGAATGGTAGAAGTGCCGGGCTCTAAGAATTATGGTCGGCTTTCAGTGGACACACAGTATTTTGCTGATGTCAGGCTCCTTCGCAAAATTTCTCCCTCTGCTTTTACTCCTGCTCCAAAAGTCTGGTCTGCAGTAGTTGAAGTGGTACCCAGGCCACCGGCTTTTGAGGTGAAGAATGAGCAACTCTTTTTCAGGGTTGTCGAGGCTGCATTTGGCCAGAGGCGCAAGAAAATGAAAAATGCTCTTACGAAATTCAATCCGCCCCTGGCAAACCAGGAATCCATTCTTCGTTTAATTCCTGAAGATTTCCTGGGAAAACGTGCTGAACAGCTTTTTCCTGAAGATTTTGCAACCATATCCAATATTCTCTATGAAGCAAGGGATGACTAATGGCTCCCATTTCATATCGCAATGCTTATGTTAACATTGAAAAAGATGTTTATGAACCTGCGGAAGATTCTTTCCTGCTTGCAGATGTTGCGATAGACCGTATCAGTGACGGTATGCATGTGCTGGAAATGGGTGTGGGAAGTGGCTTTGTTTCTGCAGTGGTTGCTGCTAATAAGAATGTAGAACCCATAGGTTGTGACATAAATCCTGATGCTCTTGAATGCGCATATAAAAACGGCATCCAGGTTTTCCGCAGTAACCTTTTCGCAGGGCTCAGGAAAAAAGCATATTTTGATGTCATACTGTTCAATCCTCCCTATCTCCCGACCTCCGAAGACGAAAAGTTAGAGGGTTGGCTCAATTATGCTTTTGATGGAGGAGTTGAGGGAAGGGATACTATAGCAACCTTTTTTGCTGAAGTATCTGACTATCTCAAACCCGAAGGGAGTGTTCTGTTATTCATTTCTTCCCTTACAGGTAAAGGGGAAGTATTTGATATCATGGAGCGAGAGAGGTTCAGTGCCTATGTGGTAGCTGAGACCCGGTCTTTTTTTGAAAAATTGATGGTTATTGAATGTACACACAACCGCTGAAATACAGGTATATTTTCAGTAGTTCATTATGCTTAAAAGGAAAAACCACCTTTTGTTACTTCAAAGCAAAACGAAAGGTTTATTGTTGTGCAGGTTGACGGTATTGTTGCGTAATAGAAATTAAAAAAGTTAATCTTAAATTGAATATAATAGTTTTATATTTAAAAATTGCCAGAGGGTTACAAATGAAATACAGTCTTGGTATAGATGCCGGTGGAACATATACAGATGCCGTAATCCTGCGGGATTCGGATGGGAAGATTATTGATCATGGAAAGGCCCGCACGACCTATCCTGATTTGCTGGATGGAATTCAGGAAGTACTTGACGGCCTGGATCAGTCATTTCTGGAAAAAGTCTCTCTGGTATCGGTCTCTACCACTCTTGCAACCAACACTATTCTGGAAGGTACAGGTTATCCGGTAGCTCTTATCATGATAGGGGGAGAGGTTCCAAACGATTCATCAATCAAGTATTCAATATCTGTACAGGGCGGCCATTCTTCCGGAGGGAACGAAAAACAATCCCTTGACATGGATTCTATAAAAGAATTTGTAGGAGAAGTTCAGGATAAGGTATCAGCATTTGCGGTTTCTGCCTATTTTAGTGTAAGAAACCCGGACCATGAATTGAAGGCAAGGGAAGTTATAGATGAAATGACCGGTTTGCCTGTGATCTGTGGCCATGAACTTTCCCAGTCCCTGGGGGCATATGAAAGAGGTGTTACAGCCTATCTAAACGCCCAGCTTTTGCCCATATCGACCCGGTTTATGGAAACAGTTGCATCTGAGATAGATCGAAGAGGAATCGATGCAAAACTTATGATGCTCAAATGTGATGGTTCCATAGTGGGTATGAAAGAAGCTCTCAAACACCCGATCGAATCAATATTTACCGGTCCTGCAGCAAGCCTTGTTGGTGCTTCATATCTTGCCAAAAGCAAAGATTGCCTGGTCATTGATGTCGGAGGTACAAGTACCGATGTAGCTATGGTTATTGACAATCTACCTGAAATAACCGATGAAGGGGCAACTGTTGGGGGTTGGCCAACCAAGGTGGAAGCCATAAGAATGGAAACCTCTGCAATGGGTGGAGACAGTCATGTGTGGGTTAAGAATCATAATGTTTTCATAGGTCCACGCCGGGTCGTTCCTCTCTGTGTGGCTGCCAGTAAATATCCGGCAATTACTACAAAACTCAAGAAAGGACAGAGTATACTGAAAAGCCAGCTAGGGGAAAATATCCAGCCCACAAAATTCTTTATTAGAACCAAACAGGAACCCATTGAACTTACAGATCGCGAAGAAGACCTTCTTTCCCGCATAAAGGATGAACCCCTGACCGTGAGTGACATCTACTGGGACAGTAAAGCATTGCCATCGCCTATGGTCATGGCAAGCCTGATCCAGAAACGTCTGGTACAGGCCATAGGTTTTACTCCAACCGATGCCCTTCATGTTCTTGGGGAATATAATGAGTGGAACAGTGAAGCTTCCAGGGTCGGTGCAGAAATACTTGGATACTTCGCAGATCTGGATGCTGATGAAATTGCCGGTAAAGTTAAAGATGAAGTTGCAAAGAACATGGCACAGAACCTTCTTTCCTATGTCTTTAATGACCTCGAGGATTCACAGATCAATAAAGTTGTCCGTGGCAATCATTATGGCGGATTTCATGTGGATGTTCCCGTGGTACTGCTTGGAGGTCCTGTACAGGCCTATGTAAATGATATGCAAAAGCTAGTAGATGCGGAAATAGTCCTGCCTGAATATGCGGATGTGGGTAATGCAGTAGGAGCGCTTGCAGGTAAGGGGATAAAGCGTATTGAAGTGCTAATTCGCCCGAATTTTGGTGAATCTAAATATAATCTGCGTCCTTCTTCAATATCATTGTTCTATCCCGGCGGAAATGAAAATTTCAAGTCCCATGAAGAAGCTGTGGAGGCTGCCCGGGAGATCGGTCATAGATTGATAATGGATTACATGCATGAAGCTGAACTGGACGAAGGTGAAATAACTATAGATGTTGATCGCAAGGATGTTCAGGTGCATGGAGTCGGTATTCCAATGGAAACAAGGTTTACTTTTCTGGGTGTAGGGGATATTAAAATGGGGAAGAAGGATATAAGAATATAATTTTCCTTTTTCTTCCCTTGATCAATTTTAAATAAAAGGTAGCTTTATTTCCATCTATGCTGGAATTTAGAAAACAAGAGCCTTACAATTTGCGTACCAGGCCCGATATTGTAGAATCTGAATATGATTTTCGACAAAATCTGGACATTTCGGATGTAAATGGTGTATTGTTCAACGTTCTGGCTTCCCGCAATTCATCCACTCTTGCAGAATATGATGCAGTCTGGTGGAGGGAAAACAGGGTCTGTTTTCTGGAATATAAAGATTCAACTGCTGCCTATCGGCGTATGAATGCAAAACGGGCACAACAGGTTCAGGATACATCCAAAAACCTGGCTCGTACATATGGTTTTTTGGAATTCAATTATTCACTTATAGTTAAAGGACTGGATGCAAAGACTACAAAGGGAAGTGTTGCAGTAATACCTCTTGAAGATTTGTCTTCATACCATCCGGAATTTACTTCTGCTCATGTCGAACTGGATTTTATTGATAAGTTGACGGATAAATACAGCAGGGAGCAAAATTCCGTTGAATTAGAACGGGATACAATTATTGCTGATATTAGTAAACTTAAAGAAATGTTTGAACAGCAACTCTGATAGAAGGAGATATTTTTCATGACTGTAACAGGATATGGGCAAGCTTTGGGTGCAGGTACCATCCTCAATGCAATTTCTACCTGGAAAGGTGCAGCTTTTGGATTGGACCTCAAGACATTTGCCAGGGTTGAATTATCACAGGGCGATGGTCCTATAGAAGGTATCATTGAAGAGAATGGGGATATGGATACCACTCTGATCGAGAATGCAGTTGGTATAACTCTTGACCTGTTTAATTTGAAAATGCAGGGCACGGTACAAACAAGAAGTGAAATTCCCCATGCTAGCGGACTAAAAAGTAGCAGTGCTGCGGCTAACGCTGTTATTATTGCTACTCTGGATGCCATAAAAGAATCAATGGAACCTCTGGAGATGGTAAAATTAGGGGTCCAGGCAGCTAAAAAATCCGGAGTGACAATCACAGGGGCTTTCGATGATGCCTGTGCATCTTTTTTTGGTGGTGTGGTAGTAACTGATAACAAAGAAGATATTCTTTTCAACCGCATCAAGAAAAACAGTGAAGTACTTGTTTTTGTTCCTCCTCAAAAGGCATATAGTTCGGAGACTGACGTAACAGGATCAAAATTAATTGGACCCTGGATAGACATGGCTTATGACCTTGTAATCCATCGGGAATTTGAGAAAGCAATGACATTAAATGGTTTTCTTTATTGTGGTGCTTTGGGTTTTGATACCAAACCAATGATGGTAGCCCTTGAAAGTGGTATTGAAGGCGTCACCCTTTCTGGCACAGGTCCTGCATATGTGGCAATTGGGGATAGCTCCGATCTGGACAAACTTGCAAAGGCCTGGGAGAAGCGTATTACAGGCGGAAATGTGATAAGGACGAAGATCAATAATGAAGGAGCAATTTAAACCAGGTAATTGTTGGTTTTTATGACAATCGAAAATGTAAGACAGGAGATCGAAAATATTGATAGGGAACTGGTGAAACTCATTGCAAAAAGAGTTGAATTTGCAGATGATATTTTAAAGTACAAACACCAGGCCAATCTTCCTATCAATGACGACACGCAAAATGATGTGGTAATAGATAGAGCTGTTTCTATTGCTACTGAAAAAGGTTTAGATTCCACTGTGGTAAAACAGATTTTCAAACTCCTTATACAAATGAATATAGAAAGGCAACATGAATTAAGCGGTGAAGGTAATCTTCCTTAATAAGAGGTACAAAAATGGTAGATATTGCAATAGTGATGGGGTCTGAATCGGACCGGGCAATTTCGAATCGTGTAACCAATGTATTGGACAACACAGATTACAGTTATGATGTACAGGTAATTTCTGCCCACCGCAATCCCGATGAACTGGATGAATATGTAGGTAAGGACGAGGCTATCGTTTACATTGCGATAGCCGGACTTTCTGCCGCACTTCCCGGCGTGATAGCATCAAAGACTGACAAGCCTGTTATCGGGGTGCCTGTGGGTGCCAAACTTGGGGGACTGGATGCATTATTGTCCACAGCACAGATGCCACCGGGTGTACCGGTTGCAACTGTTGGTATTGATAACGGTGCAAATGCAGCTCATATGGCAATCCGCATCCTGAAACTCAAAGGAGAATGAATTTTCATTCTTCTTCTAAACAAATATGAAAACAACAGTGGTCGTCCCCATTACCCATTGTTTTATCTACGATAACTTCGCCGTTGGTGACTCCGTTAACCATCTTTGAGAAAACTCCGGTGGTGAGGTTGCACATTATGGGGTTTATCTTACATTCTTCTCCCCATGGGCACCTGTGTGCTTTTATGATCGAACACCCATTATTGTCACTGTCATCCTCTACAAAATAACTGGCTCCCAGTTGATTCATAGCCCCGCAGCAAATTTCGGCTACATCTTGCGAATCTGCAGTTTTCCTCTCACAATCACTACGTACAATATCTTCCACCATATCAACCATTTGACGAATAATTATTTTCTTCTGTTCAGGTGGTGCACTACTAAGTAGGGAGGGAATAATTGAGGTTAAAACTTTTCGAATGCGATTTTGCATTTTAAGGTGCTCTTTTTCAGCCACCAGCTCATCATGGAGGCTTTTGATGCGCAACAATGACTTTACACGGGTTAGAAGTTCCACCCGGTTTACAGGTTTTGTAAGAAAATCATCTGCACCAACTTCAATACCTTTAATGCGGTCCTCTTTTTCAGATAGTGCAGTTACCATAATAATCGGGATATGGCGTGTATTTTCTGATTCTTTTAATTTTTTAGCAACATCATAGCCACTCATACCCGGCATCATAATGTCAAGAAGAATAATATCTATGTCATTTTCTTTTACTTTTTGGAGGCATTCTTCTCCACTTTCAGCCAGAGTAAGCTCGTATAAGTGTGAGAGGTATGCTTCCATTAAATCCAGATTCTGTGGTTCGTCATCCACTATGAGTATTTTGGGTGTGATTTCGCTTTCCATATTTTTCTGTGTTACGTTAGGAATACTGGCTAATAAGCCTTTTTAGCAAAAGATGGTATCAAGTATCTTTCTTGCCCTTTATATCGATGCCTTTTGATGTAATCTCAAACGGCACGGGGTCAAGAGAAATGGCTGTATTTCTCATCTTTGGTATAAAAATAAAACGCTCCATTTTCCCTGTGTAGGGATTTTCCTTAACCAGTAACTTGATGTTTCCAAAAGTCGAGTAATCTGCAACCTCATGGGTCATTTGGTGGGCAGCTTCATCCATCACAAAAAGTGTTGTAACATCCTTTTGTGAAAGTAAAAGATTCAATGTATCAAACTGGTCACGAAATTCACGCGGTGTTAAACCAATTGCGAAAACTCCAATGTTGTCCATTACTACTACTTCGGCATCATAAGGTATCAGTTCAGGTATGTTTATGAGGTCAACCTGTTTAAAACTCAACCCATCTATCATTTCAGCAGCCTTAGTTACGCTCCGACTTCTCATTTCCAGGATTTTCACAATTTCAAGTAAACCACCTTTTATATATTCCTCGAAAGGAAAACCAAATATTTTTGCCTGTTCGGTAATATCTTCCTCGGTCTCTTCTGTTGCCATTATTACAGTTTTTTTCTCATCTATACATGCCTGATTTATTGTGTGCATTGCAAAAATAGTTTTACCTGATCCCGGGGCACCGGTGATAAGAATCCCTCTTTTCTCCGGATATCCATCATCAATCTTTTTGTCAAGACCCTGAATTCCTGTAGATAGCCTTTCCATTGGTACACCGCTGGTCAATATACAAGTCTTTATATATAGAGTGTTTCTTCCCCTTAACTAAATCCCTGCACGTTATGTTTATTATGATTATGTTATGAGTCTGGAAATGAACAAATATAATTGTCACAATATGTCAGGCACTTTTTCCCGAAAAGGACAGGTTGGACGGTTAAATATATTTATCAGGAATGAGTTTATTTCATGCATTATACCAATCTACTGATTATATACTTTTGATAGACTCTAGAGATTGTGAACTTTTAATATTGATTTAAACGTGAGTAAAATATGGCGGAAGAAATGGCTTCTAAAGATGAGGAATTGGAAGAATCATTTGACACCACCAGTTCCATTGAAGTGCCTAAACTACTGATCGATCAGATTATTGGGCAGGATCATGCGGTGGAGGTTGTCAAGAAAGCTGCAAGCCAGAGAAGACATGTGATGATGATCGGTACTCCCGGTACCGGTAAATCCATGCTTGCAAAGGCAATGGCAGAATTGCTTCCAAAGGAGGAACTGCAGGATATCCTTGCATATCCCAATGTTGAAGACAACAACAATCCACGTATCCGTACCGTCCCTGCCGGAAAGGGCAGGGAGATTGTTATGGCTCATAAAATGGAGGCCAGAAAGAAATCTCAATCAAGGAACATGTTGATGATGTTCCTTATTTTTGGTATTGTGATGTATTCTTTCTATGTGGGTCAACTTCTCTGGGGTATCATTGCAGCTATAATGATGCTAATTCTTAGCAGGCAATTTATGCCAAAAGAAGAAATGATGATCCCAAAGCTGCTGGTTTCAAATTATGAGCAGGACAATGCTCCCTATATTGATGCCACCGGTACCCATGCAGGCGCCCTCCTTGGGGATGTCAGGCACGATCCATTCCAGTCAGGAGGACTGGAAACCCCGTCTCATGACAGGGTAGAGAGTGGAGATATTCACAAGTCCCACAAAGGTGTACTCTTCATTGATGAGATCAATACTCTCAGGATCGAATCCCAGCAGAGCCTGCTTACGGCAATCCAGGAGAAAGAATATCCGATTACAGGTCAGTCAGAGCGCAGTTCAGGTGCCCTTGTGAAAACAGAACCGGTTCCATGTGACTTTATAATGGTAGCTGCAGGTAATCTGGATGCTGTGGAAAAAATGCATCCTGCACTCAGGTCACGTATAAAGGGTTATGGATATGAGCTCTACATGCGTGACACCATGGAAGACACTGCTGATAACCGCAAGCATCTTGTTCGGTTCGTGGCACAGGAAGTTAAGCGGGACGGCCATATACCCGATTTCGATCAGTCCGCTGTTGAAGAAGTCATTCAGGAAGCACGCAGGCGGGCCGGAAGAAAAGGCCATCTAACTTTGAAATTACGTGATCTTGGAGGACTTGTGAGAGTAGCAGGAGATATTGCACATGCTGAGGGTACAAACATCACCTCTGCAAAACATGTACTTGCAGCCAAGAATATGGCACGCTCCATAGAACAACAGCTTGCTGACAGTTATCTGGAAAGGAAAAAAGATTACCAGTTGTTTTCCAAGAAAGGTGCTGCTGTCGGTAAGGTCAATGGGCTTGCTGTAATGGGCGGAGATTCTGGAATAGTCTTGCCTATAATGGCAGAAGTAACTCCTCCACAGTCACAGGCTGAAGGCAAAGTAATTGCCACCGGTATGCTCAAGGACATTGCCAAGGAAGCGGTCCTCAATGTGTCAGCTGTGATCAAAAAGGTGACAGGCCAGGACATAATGAATAAGGATATTCATATCCAGTTTATCGGTACCTATGAAGGAGTTGAAGGAGACAGTGCTTCTGTGTCCATTGCAACGGCCGTGATTTCGGCACTTGAAGGCATACCTATTGATCAGAGTGTTGCGATGACAGGTTCCCTGTCTGTAAGAGGTGATGTATTGCCGGTGGGTGGTGTAACCTACAAGATTGAAGCCGCAGCCCAGAGTGGAATTAGAAAAGTTATTATACCCTGGACCAATAAGGATGATGTCTTGATTGAAGAAGCTTACAAGGATCAGGTTGAAATAATTCCTGTCAAAACAATATCCGAAGTTATAGAGCACAGTCTTGTGGGCACCAAAAAGGAAGGAATTAGGGAAAAACTCAAGGAGCTGACAGATATGAAAGTTGATCTGGAAATTCCCGAATCCATTCCCGGTTAAACAACATTTAAAGGGAATCCAGTAAATGAGAGAACCAGAATTTTATGATGTGAGGTGGATTGAGGGTGAATCAACTTCTATCCTTCTCGATAACGGTAAAATAGAAGACATAAATACCAACTACGGTAGTGGTTGTGGGGTACGTGCTCTTTGTGGCGGCTCATGGGGTTATACTTCATCTGAAGGGGTTGATGGTATTGATACTGCAATAAATGCAGCGAGAGAGTTGGCTTCTGATGTAAATAAACACAGTCCAGGAGAAAAAGTAACTCTTGCATCTTACTGTGAACCCAATGTTGACAATCTGCCGTCTATAAAGGAAACCCCCCGGGATGTTCCGGTTGAAGAAAAAGTTGAGTTGTTGAAAGACCTTTCCAATAATGCTTCATGCAAGGGAATTAGCAGTACATCCGCATCATACTCTGAATCAACCTTTAAGGTTCATTATACAAATTCTGAAGGTGCGGATTGCGAATATGAACTTACCAGAGTCGGATTTGCAATTTCAGCCATTGCTTCAGATGGTGCAGCCTATCAGGTAGGAAGAGAAAGCAATTTTGACGTATGCGGTTATGAAATGTTCCGTGACCCTGCAATTCTGGAAAAGGCACAATCTGCCGGAAAGACAGCTGTGGATTTGCTGGGTGCCCGTCAGGCAAAAGGAGGAAAGGGTCCTGTAATTCTTGATCCTGAACTTGCCGGAGTATTTGCCCATGAAGCAGTTGGGCATGCTTCAGAAGCCGATCTGGTGCTGGAAGGAAGTTCAATTCTGGCAGACAGAATAGGTGAAGAAATCGCTTCACCACTTGTTAATATCGTAGATGACCCTACCCTTCATAAATTCGGTTACTATCCCTTTGATGCAGAAGGAATGCAATCTCATAGAACAGATATTATCACGGATGGAGTATTGAATTCCTATCTGCATTCCAGGGAAACCGCAGGTAAACTTGGTGGTACATCAGGTAACAGTCGCAGCCAGGGATATTCTGCACCTGTTGTCAGAATGAGTAATACATATGTTGACAACGGAAATTCAAATCTTGATGAAATGCTGGAAGAACTGGGTGACGGAATGTACCTTGCGGGTACCCGTGGAGGACAGGTTAATACAGGTGAAGGAATCTTCCAGTTCAATGCCGAAAAAGGTTATATTGTGGAAAATGGGGAAATCGGAGACCTTGTGCGTGATGTGTCCCTGTCTGGTAATACTCTGGAAATCCTGAAAAATGTTTTACTGGTAGGAAATGATCTTAAAATGCATTCGGGCAGATGTGGCAAAAGCGGTCAGGCAGTTCCGGTATCAGACGGGTCTCCTCATCTTCTTATTTCAGATGCCCTTGTGGGAGGTGTCCAATAATGCAGAATTACGATATTGGCAACAAAGTCCTTGAATTTGCCAATAAATATGGAGCCGATGAGGCTGAGGTCTTCATCTCAGCAAATCAAGTGACTTCTGCAAGTGTCCGTCACAACCTTATTGAAAGTGCCAGGAATCAACAAAGTCAGGGATTGGGTGTAAGGGTTGTTAAAGATAGTGCAGTGGGATTTGCAAGTACTAACATTTTCAATCGGCTTGAGGAAACTGTGAAAAGTGCTATTGCAATGGCCAAGGTACGCGATTCAGATGAAGATTGGAAAAACCTGCCTTCAAGTGGTAAATATCCTGCCGTAAATGGCATTTTCAGTAAGAAAGTCAATGAACTTGAGCTTGAGGATTGCATCTCCCTGACAAAGGAAATGATTGATGGTGTTTGTTCTTTTAGCGATATAATAGCTCCTTCAGGTTCTTTTTCCCGTATGAATTCCAACCAGCTTATCATGAACACTAACGGTGTTGAAGTTGAGGAAAAGGGTACTGCAGTATCGGGTTTTATTGATGTGATCACAACTTCCGGTATTCCATCTACAGCATACGATTTCCGTATATCCCGGGATATGGATATTGATTTTTATGGGATCGGGAAAGAAGCCGCAAACCTGGCCAATTCCTGCAAAAATGGCGTTTCTGTGAATAGTGGACAGAAAGATGTCGTATTTCATCCCTTTGCCTTTTCGGACATAATGGAATCTTCATTCTTATCTTCAATAGAAGCGGATAATATACAGAAAGGCAGGTCCAGCCTAACGGGAAAATTGAACACCGATATTGCAGCCCGAGGTCTTACAGTAACTGATGACGGTATCCTGGATGGTGGTATTGCATCTTCGGTTTCTGATGATGAAGGTACTCCTTCACAATCCACCGGAATAATCAAAGATGGTTTACTCAAATCTTACATCTATGATTCCTATACTGCTGGTAAAGAAGAAAGATACAGTACCGGCAATGCTGTCAGAGGTTCATATACTTCCACACCCAGTGTTGGCACCCGCAATGTTGTCTTTGATCATCCAGCATCTGACATAATTTCTGAAATAAAAGATGGGGTATTTATTACAAATGTAATAGGTGCACACACTGCAAACCCGATATCCGGGGATTTTTCAGTGGAAGGCCGCAATGCTTTTGTGATCAAGGATGGCCAGATAGAAAAACCGATCAAGTCTCTTATGGTGTCCGGCAATATTTTTGAGTTGCTCAGGAATGTGAAAGGTGCCGGAGATGATGTCCGAATGGTTGGTAGTATTATTACCCCTTCAATATGGGTATCTAATATGAATGTAATAGGCTGACTGCTGATTATAATCAGTAATCATTATATATAACCCTCTCTAACTATGTATATATAAGATCAAGTACCAAAAGTTTTTCAAATTTACTTGATAAATGCTGTTCATACGGAACTATAATAACCAGGTGTCAATATGACAGATGAGGGGATAAGGACAAAAATTCTTGTAGTCGACGATGAGCCTGATAATGTCGAATTACTTACGGCTTATCTATTGAATGATTATGACATTATTCCTGCTTATAGTGGTAGTGAAGCACTGGACATACTGAAATCCTGTGAGGATGACCTGCCGGATCTTATTCTCATGGATATAATGCTCAAAGATGGTATGGATGGTGTAGAAGCTGCTCATTTCATAAAACTCAATTATGATATTCCTTTAGTCTATATTACGGCTTATGCAGACGACAATATAATGCGAAGGGCCAAACTCACGGAGCCCTTTGGTTATATCCTCAAGCCATTTGAAGAGTCCGAATTGCGTACAAACATAGAAATTGCGTTATACAAATATGAAATGGAACGCAGGCTCAAAGAAAGCAAGAAATGGCTTACTGCTGTGCTCAATAGTATCGGGGATGCAGTAATTGCAACAGATGAAGAAGGCCTGGTCAAATTCATTAACCCATTTGCAGAAGCTCTAACCGGTTGGGATCAGGATGAAGCAATTGGTTTGCCCTTGTCAGAAGTTTTTGTAGTTGAGAATGAAGTTCCTGGTGAAAAGACAGATGACCCGATCCAGAAAGTCATGAAGGAAGGTATGTTTTACGGCCTTGGAAGTCATACAGTGCTTGTTACTAAAAGCAAAACCCGGATTCCTGTAGATGTAATTGGTTCTCCCATTCGTAATGAAGCAGGTAAACTACTGGGTACTTTGGTGTTGTTCTATGATATCTCTGACCGCAAACGTGTCGAGAATATGATTTATGACCAGAATAGTCGCAAAGACATATGATCTTATATAAATAAAGGAGTTCTATCCTTTATACCAATTTTCTTCTTACAATAAACGCTATTATCAAAATCCATACAGTAAACATTTTGTCCATTATTTTTTCTGAACCCAATGTATTTTTCTCTGCTTCTTCTGATATATTTATTAGTTTGTTATTTTGATTATTTTCCCATACACATGCGCATCCACATATGGGCAATTAATGCTGCATGTGGATTATCAGGATCAATCTCTTTTGTAAGTGCCCAGGCAAAAAAGATAGAATGAGCAGATCTACCAGCCCCTATAATCGCTTCACTCAGATGTTCTCCTGAAAAAATCTGATATGAGATCTATGCAATAAATATCGCAGTAGAAAGATAAATGATTATCCGGTTGGCCGGATAATCCATATCAATGGGTGGTCGTGAAAGGGCTGATATAATTTCCATGGTGATATCAGAGGTTCTCAGAAGCCCATTTTGCTCCTTCTTTCAATATTTGCTGGTTGAGAGGTATGAGTTTCTGCTTTGCTGCAAAAGTCTCCTCAATGGCTTTCATATAGTCCTCAACATCAAGACCTGTTACCCCAAGATGCATCAACACACCTATTATTGCAGTATTGGCAGCCCTTTCAGAGCCTCCCTCCTTTGCAATCTGGGTGGCAGGCACCTTAATTGCCCTTACACCTTCAGGTGCCTTGAAGTCACCTATCGTGGTATCATAAAGGATAATTCCACCCTGTTTGACATCAGAGGCAAATTTTTCCAGTGACGGCAGGTTCATGGCCACCAGGATATCCGATTCATACACTACAGGGGAGCCGATTTCCTCTCCTGAAATGACTACAGAACAATTTGAGGTACCTCCCCTCTGTTCAGGACCATAGGATGGATACCAGGAAGTGAATCGTTTGGCACTACATCCTGCACGGGCCAGGATCAGGCCCATACTGAGTACTCCCTGGCCTCCAAAACCTGCAATCTTGGCAAGTACACGTGTAAATTCAGGATCTTCCACAGCGTCAGGAGATGTGGAATCGTCGATCTTGTAAATATGATCGATACTTTCCTTTGAGAAGTCACTTTTCGGAGAGGGAAGAGGCTCCCTTTCTTCAGCCAGGTCCCTGAGATTACCCAGAGGGAATTCCTTCTCCATTTCCTCATTAATGAATTTAGTACTCTGCTCGGCATTTTGTTTAAGGTTTGTCGGACAGGCAGCAAGTACTTCCACAAATGCATAACCTATGCCTTCTTTCTGGATCTCAAGAGCCCTTTTGACTGCTTTTTTCGCCTTGCGGATATGGGAGATGTCTGACACCGATACCCTTTCGATAAAGACAGGCCCGTCCAGGTTATTGAGCAGTTCACACATATGCAGGGGATATCCTGCAAACCTGGGGTCCCTGCCTGTGGGGCAGGTCACTGTTTTTTCGCCGATAAGTGTGGTAGGTGCCATCTGGCCTCCGGTCATTCCGTATACGGTATTGTTGACGAAGAAAACCGCCATCTTTTCCCCGCGGTTGGCAGCCTGGATTGTTTCATTCATACCGATAGAGGCCAGATCACCGTCACCCTGATAGGAAATAACAACTGCATCCCCTTCCGATCTGGATAGGCCAGTTCCGACTGCAGGTGCCCTGCCATGGGCTACCTGGAGATTGCCACAATTGAAATAGTAATAGGCAAAAACAGCACATCCCACGGGGCTGATCATAACTGAACGTTCCTGTATCTCAAGATCGTCCATGGCTTCAGCAATAAGTTTGTGGAGGATGCCATGTCCACAACCCGGGCAATAGTGGGTAGCAGTCGGAGCGGCTCCGCCCTTGCGTGTGAATTCATCGTAGAGGGAATCCGGTTTCTTTATAACTTTTTCTTCCATTTTTATTCCTCCTTGCCTGCGACTTCCCTTATTTTACCCAGTACCTGGTCCATTGTAATGAGATTGCCACCCATGCGATTAACCAATTCCACAGGTTTTTTGCAACATGTTGCCAGTTTTATGTCATCCATCAATTGTCCGTTGCTCATTTCCACTGAAATGAAATTGACACCTTTTCCGGCAAGTTCAGCCAGTTCTTTTTCAGGGAACGGGAAAAGGGTAATTGGCCTGAAAAGTCCTGCCTTGATACCTTCCTTGCGGGCAAGCTCAACAGCAGAACGACATATCCGGCTGCTAATTCCATAGGATACAAGGACGATTTCGGCATCATCCATCATGTATTCATCGACATCGACTTCCCTTTTCTTTATCGTTTCGTATTTTTCCTGCAGCTCATAATTGAATTCTTCCAGCTCATCAAAGTCAAGGAAAATGGAAGTTACAAGGTTCTGGTAGGTCTCTTTATTGCCACAAACAGCCCATGAAGTATCAATTTCCGGTTTGACTACTTTTTCAGGGAATTTCAGTGGTTCGACCATCTGTCCGAGTACACCATCGGCCAATACCACTACAGGATTTCTGTATTTTGTAGACAAATCAAATGCCTTGATGGTCAAATCACACATTTCCTGGACTGAATTGGGTGCAACCACGATGTTGCGATAATTCCCATGTCCGCCACCTTTTACGACCTGATTATAATCGCCCTGTTCCGGGCCGATATTCCCCAGACCGGGTCCCGCTCTCATAATATCAACGATTACACAGGGAAGCTGTGCACCTGCAAGATAGGATACACCTTCCTGTTTCAGGCTGATTCCCGGGCCTGAGGATGCGGTCATAACCCTGTGTCCAGCAGAAGCCGCTCCGAACACCATGTTTATTGCAGCTTCTTCGGATTCAGCCTGTACGAATTTACGCCCGACCTGGGGGAAGGTTCGGGATGCTTCATGGAGAATTTCACTTGCAGGGGTTATGGGGTAACCAAAGTAGCAGTCACATCCTCCGTAGAGTGCCCCAATTATCACTGCATCATTACCTTTTGTAAGTTGTGTGGCCATATCTTAACACCTCTTTTTAGCAGGGATGTGTATTTCTATTGCAAGAGGCTCCGGGCATGTGTAATAACAATTAGTGCAGCCGGTACACCCTTGACCTTTATACTGAGCATAATGGTAACCTCTTCTGTTGAGTTCATCACTCATTTCCAGCACGTTTTTTGGACAGGCAGTAATGCATCTGGCACAGCCTTTGCATTCAATAATATTGATTAGAGGATATGGTTCTGCTTTTTCTTCCTTCATAAAATCAACTCTTGATGCCTTCTTATTATCTGAAGAGTAGAAAAGGAAAAGAAATATAAATCAATTGTCTTCCTTTTCGTCGTCGTGTTGTCTGATTTCCACCCGGCGAATCTTGCCACTTATGGTCTTGGGAAGTTCGGGTACAAATTCCACTATTCTCGGATACTTATAGGGTGCAGTAACCTTCTTTACATGGTCCTGCAACTCTTTCTTGAGCTGCTCACTTGCTTCATAGTCTTTAGTAAGTACAATGGTGGCTTTTACAACCTGCCCACGTACAGGATGGGGGGATGCAGTGATTGCACATTCCAGGACTGCGGGATGCTGTATAAGTGCGCTTTCAACTTCAAATGGCCCTATCTTATAACCGGAACTCTTGATGATGTCATCTGCTCGTCCTACAAACCACATATATCCGTCTTCATCTTTCCATGCCATGTCACCGGTGTGGTAATACCCGTCATGCCAGGCTGCCTCTGTCTTTTCAGGATCTGCACGATAACCTGCAAACAAACCTGTAGGCCTGCCCTTTGATGTATCGATTACAATTTCTCCTTCTTCTCCGACATCGGCAAGTTTTCCGTCAGGACGCATCAACTGGATATCATAGATAGGTGAGGGCTTCCCCATAGAGCCGGGTTTTGGTTCCAGCCATGGATAGGTTGCAATGGCTACAACAGTTTCTGTCTGGCCGAATCCTTCCATTAGTTTGAGATCGGTATATTCCAGGAATTTTTCATAAACCTCGGGATTCAGCGGCTCTCCTGCAACCACACAGTAATTGAGACTGCTAAAATCATACTGGCTTATGTCTTCCTTTATCAGGAAGCGATATACTGTAGGTGGTGCACAGAATGTTGTAACACCATAATGGCTGGCTTTTTCCAGCATATTCCGGGCATCGAATCGTGCATAATCATAAGCAAAGACAGCTGAGCCACAAATCCATTGACCGTAGAGTTTGCCCCAGGCACATTTTGCCCAGCCGGAATCTGCTACTGTAAGATGCAGACCATTGTCCATTACATTTTGCCAGTAGCCGGCTGTGAGTATGTGGGCAAGGGGATATGTAAAATCATGTTGTACCATTTTCGGGAAACCGGTTGTGCCGGATGAGAAATACATCAGGGATATGTCATTGTTCTGTGTTGCTTCCTTTCCTTTTGGACGTACAAATTCAGCGGGTGAATTTTCCAGTTTTTCTGTAAAGTTAATCCAGCCGGGACGATTGTGGTTAATCACAAATTTGTGCCTGAGCACATCTTTGAAATCCTTGTGTGCCTCATCTATGTGATCCAAAAGCCCTTCATCAGCATCACTGACGACCATTTGTATGTCTGCTCTTTCAATACGATACTTAAGGTCTCTGGTTGTTAACATATGGGTGCCGGGAAGAGCGATGGCACCAATTCTGTGCAATCCCAATATACATATCCAGAATTCATATCTTCCCTTTAAGGTAAGTTTTACCACATCACCCTTTTTTATTCCATACTCACTGAAAAGGTTGGCAGCTTTTTCACTGTAATATTTCAGATCAGCAAAAGTGAATATCTTTTCTTCGCCATCATCGTTACACCAGACAAGAGCCTTTTTTTCAGGCTGTTCCCTTGCGTACCGGTCAACAACATCATATACGAAATTGAAATTTTCAGGGATATTGATCTTAAAATTAGCGTAAAAGGCATCGTATGATTCAAAATCGATTTGTTCCAGGAAATTATTTATAAGTGAGGTCATTCTTGCACCCGTTTTGTTCATTTTGGAATTTAGAAGATTATTGCGAGGAATTTTGCAGTTTTGTCTCCGACTGCCTGCATTGAATGGTTGTAATTTGAATCGAAGTATATTGAGTCACCTTCATTGAGAATTATTTCATTATCATGAATGATAACTTTCAGGGACCCTTCAAGTACATAATCAAATTCCTGGCCGGGGTGGGAATTGGGGATGGAATCCTGGTTGGATTGGGGTTTAACGGTAACTACGAATGGTTCTGCCTTTTTGTGAATGAAATTTGGAGCCAGTCCTTCGTATTGGTACTGTTTTCTTCTTTCTACACTTACTCCTTCATCTTTACGGGTAATGGTGAAAATATGCATCCTTGGATCTTCACCGGTAAGTAGCACCGTCATATCAACTTCGAGCAATTGTGCAATTTCAAAGAGGATACTAGCAGGGATATCAAGTTCCCCTGATTCGTATTTACTATATTCTTCTAATGCGATATCAAGGGAGGAGGCTATTTCCTCTGCACTTATACCGGATAATCCACGCAATTCTTTGACACGTAATGAAATTTCTTTTATTTTTTCCTGCATTTTGAGCCTACCTTTTAAACTGTCATGTTTATCCATGATTTAAGTTTTAATCATTTTCACAACAATATCTTAAATATATTTGTGAATTGTGGAAGCGTGACTCATGCTAACAAGTAACAGTAATAGCACTTATTGCATATCCAAAATGTAACAAACTAAAAACTAAATCTGGATTATTTATCAGCCAGTATCGGCCAGATGAGCAGGAAAATGATAAAACTTAATAGAAATACAAAAATCGACCCTGCAACAATATCAACATCTGCAAATTTGTCCGGATTTCCATTATTGATTGAGATGGCAACTCCCGCAAAAAGGGCTGTTGTAATCATGGAACTTGCAAGAGCCAGGATTCGGTTTTTATTTTCATTTTTCTTATCCATAATTAATCTACCTTTTTCCTTTTCATTAACAGGGAATTTGTCATCACAGAGACCGAACTCAGGGCCATGAATGCTGCTGCCATTGCCGGTGTAATGAGTATTTGCTCAAATATTGGGAAGAGTACACCGGCTGCAATAGGTATACCAAGTGTATTGTAACCAAATGCCCAGAAAAGGTTTTGTTTGATCTTTTTCATTGTCAGTTTACTTAAATTCAGGGCCTTTAAAATATCCTTCATATCATTTTTAATAAGGACGATATCCGCAGACTCGATGGCCACATCCACTCCTGCACCCATAGCAATTCCAACATCAGCTTGGGTAAGGGCCGGTGCATCATTGATGCCATCTCCAACCATTGCTACTCTTTTGCCCTGGCTTTGCAGCTTTTCAACCTCCGCAGCCTTATCTGCAGGTAGCACTTCTGCAAAGACTGTATCAATTCCTGCCTGTCTTGCAATTGCATGTGCAGTTTTGCTGTTATCACCTGTAATCATGGCAACTTCAAGCCCCTCTTTCTGCAGTCGGGATATTACTGATGGTGCCTCCTCTTTCAATACATCAGCAACAGCCAGGACACCGGCAATTGTACCATCGAGGGCAACCATTATTGCTGTTTTTCCTTCATCTTCAAACTTATTCGAATCGCGGGATACATCTCCCATATCGATTCCTTTCTCTTCCATGAGACGTTTGGTGCCGATAAATACAGAATGATTTTCCCATTCTCCTACAACTCCTTTGCCGGATAATGATTCAAAACCGGATACATTTTTTAGCTGAAGTTTTCTGGATTTTGCTCCTTCCACAATTGCTTCAGCCAGCGGATGCTCGGAAAGGATTTCAACTGAAGCTGCTGCCTGAAGCAGGTAGTTTTCTTCATAATTACCTGTTGTTGCAACATCTGTAAGGAAAGGTTTACCGATTGTCAGGGTACCGGTTTTATCAAACACGATAGTGTCTATTTTTGGAGTAGTCTCCAGACTTTCCCCATCGCGTATGAGGATTCCATTTTCAGCACCCATTCCGGTACCTACAATTATGGCAACCGGTGTGGCAAGCCCCAATGCACAGGGACACGAAATTACAAGCACCGTGATGGCAGCCAGCAGGGCAAAGAGGAAAGGACTGGCAACACCTGTAAGTTCAGCAACATTAAATGTTCCGTAGCCTATGAAAAACCAGAATAAAAATGCCATCAGGGCAATGGACATCACAATGACAATAAAGTATCCTGCTACAATATCTGCAAGGCGCTGAATGGGTGCCTTTGATGTCTGGGCTCTTTCTACCATTTTTATGATCTGTGACAGGGCGGTATCAGCACCGACCTTTGTAGCTTTGAACCTGAATGAACCAGTCTTATTTATCGTTGCACCGATTACTGTATCTCCTGTGCTTTTTTCAACAGGGATGCTTTCCCCCGTGATCATGGATTCATCAACAGCAGAATCCCCCTCTATGACTTCACCGTCAACCGGTATCTTTTCCCCGGGTTTTATAACGATGACATTTCCAGGTTTTACTTCTTCGACAGGAATATCTTTTTCTTCCCCATCCACGATTATCCGGGCAGTTTTTGCCCGCAGCCCCATAAGCTTACGTATCGCTTCCGAGGTCTTACCCCGGCTTTTGGCTTCCAGGTAACGTCCGAAAAGGATGAATGTAATAAGCATGGCAGCCGAATCAAAGTACGTATGTTCATATCCCGCCCCCAGATTCAGGAAGGCTGCTGCAGTGCTTGCAACAAAAGCGGCTCCGGTACCCGAGGCCACCAATAAGTTCATGTCGGCATATCCGTGCTGCAATCCCCTAAAAGCTCCGGTGAAAAACTGTCTGCCGGGAAAAGTCAAAGTGAGGGTTGCCAGGGTGAATTGAACAATATTGTTGGCGAGAATATCAGGCACATAAGGGTCAATCCTCAGCATTCCCTGCATGGCACCAAGCGTCAGGGGTAATGTCATAGCAAAGGCTATCAAAACATTTTTTTGTTGCTCAATTCTTTCCTGTTCTCGTTTGTCTTTCAAATTATTTTGTGTACCATCCGGTATTGAAGCGCCGTAACCTGCGTTTTCTATGACTTTGATGAGACCTTCCTGATTGATTACGGAACTATCGAAAATTATATCCGCTTTTTCCAGGGATAAGTTTACATTTGCTTCAAATACGCCGGCTTGGTTTTTAAGCGCCTTTTCTACGTTGGATACACAGGAGGTGCAGCTCATCCCGGTAATATCCAGAGTCAGGCGATCACTGCGAATTCCGTACCCCAGGGACTCGATCTGCTCACGTATGTCATTTAAATCCAGCTTATTAACATCATATGTTATAGAGGCTTTTTCCGATGCAAAATTAACTGAGACTTCTCCAATTCCATCTACTTTTGCAAGGCCTGTTTCGATACGTTTGGCACAGGCAGTACAGGACATACCTGAAATATTCAATGTCAGGGTCCTATCGGAATCTCGGGTTGATATTTCTTCAATGTTTACAGGACAGGTTCCTTCACATGCATTCTCTTCCTGGCCTTCGACAGAATATCCGGCCTGGCTAATAGTATCCTTCATGGTTTCAACACTGGTGGATGAAGGATCATAATTCACTCTAGCAATACCACTTTCAAGGTCCACCTCTGCAGATTTCACTCCTTCAAGGCTTTCAAGAGCATCGCGGACACTTTTTGTGCAGTGTCCGCAACTCATACCGCTTATATGTAAAAAAATCTCAGCCATGGTTATATTATGCCTCGTAACCTGCATCCCTGACAGCTTTTTTCAGCTCTTCTACATTTATATCAGGTTCATATTCCACGTGGACCTCGCCTTTTTCAAGATCTACTTCCGCTCTGGATACTGAAGTAATATTTTGTAAAGCCTTCTCAACTGCCATCTTGCAATGGCCACATGTCATTCCTTTGACTTTAATATCTATCTTTTCCATAAAATATCACCTGTTTAGGTTATCGTCCAACAATTTAATATATTTGCCTCTCAAATATAGTTAACGCCGTGAATTAGAGATTAAGATGATTTATATGGATCAAATAATTGCTAAAATCGAAGAACTGAAGACAAAAATGAATGCTGTTATTCTGGCCCATAATTACCAGCGATGTGAAATACAGCAACTGGCAGATTATGCTGGTGATTCACTTGGACTGAGCCGTCAGGCAGTGGAACATGATTGTGATGTCATTGTCTTTTGCGGAGTGGATTTCATGGCGGAGAGTGCGGCCATTCTTTCCCCGAATAAGCAGGTACTACTGCCTGCAAAGGATGCTCATTGTCCCATGGCAGCAATGGTTGATGTGCCATCCCTCAGGAAAGCAAAAGCAAACAACCCCGATGCTGCAGTTGTATGTTATGTTAATTCCTCAGCGGTTGTCAAGGCAGAAAGCGATATATGTTGTACTTCCTCAAATGCTGTCAATGTGGTAAATTCTCTTGAAGAAGATAAAGTGATATTTGTGCCGGATAAGAACCTGGCACATTATGTCTCCCTTCACACAGAAAAACAAATAATCCCCTGGGAAGGTTATTGTCCGGTTCATCACCAGATAATGCCGGAAGAAATCAGAATGGCAAAACAGGAGCATCCTGATGCTGAATTCCTGGCTCATCCGGAATGCAGGCCTGAAGTTGTTGAAATGGCAGATGCAGTACTCAGTACCTCGGGAATTATTGAAAGAGCGGGCAAAACAGATGTAAATGAATTTATAATCGGGACGGAAAATGGTATTCTTTGCAGGCTCAAGGAGCAGCATCCTGATAAAACGTTCTATTTTGCTTCTGCCTTTGCCTCATGTGCAAACATGAAAATGGTTACACCTTCCATTTTGCTGGATTCAATGGAAAAAATGCAATATGAAGTGAATGTAGAAGAAAGTATAAGGGAAAAGGCAAAAAAATCCCTTGATCGAATGCTTGAAATTTAATCTGCATTCTTGTACTTAAAGGGCATCAGGCGCTTTTCAAGGGCCGCCTGTATATATTCGATCAACATGTACTTATCATCTCAAGCGATTATCACTTTTGGGATTGTATATAGCATTGTTTATTTCAGATATTTAGTAATTATCCTCCCTTACGACAGTTTGTTTTTTGAGTTTACTGCTTATTAGAAATAACTGACACTCATCAATGGAAAGAAATGCATCGATCATCTCTGAGATATAAAGTAAAGAACTCTCATAAAACCACCATCTCTTTCAGGAAATTATCTTGCATCCTGGGATGCAGGGCTCGTTTTGACACCACGTCCATAGGCAATTCGAGCAAGTCTTCAAGGTAGTCGGCAAGTCCCACAAGGTCAAACAGGGTGGCTTCGGTATCAAAATTGACCAGCACATCAACATCACTTCCCGGCTTTTCTTCTCCCCTTGCATAGGACCAGAAGATTCCGACAACTTCGGCTTTGTACTCCTGCCTGGTCTCTCCCCGGTGCTCTTTAATCAGGAGTTTTATCTCATCCAATCTTGGTGGGATTCTTTTGCTTCTCCTCGTCCAGAAACTTGCTCCATAACTGCACTCATTATCGCCAAATATGCAAGCCCAGCAGTTCCAGTCCCTGTTCTATGAAAAACAAAGCAAAGAGGAGATACAGCACTCCCAGACTTCGAAATAGATGAAGATAGTACTTGCTTTTCAAAAAATCCCTGCTTTTGCCTACAAACAAGGCAATCATAACTTTAGAACCTACAAGCAGGGCATAGAATCCGATAATAAACATTATCCGTGCGAGCCTGTCAACCTCTGCAGTCCTGAAGAGAATCGGTCCTCCGATTGCAATCCAAAGCAGGTAGGGATGGGGGTTCAGGAAATTTGCCAGTATGCCTTTTTCTGGGATTCCTTTTTCTGGTTAGTTATCTCGATATTGATATTTTTGGTCCTTAAAGAAGTAATTCCCAGATGCATCAGGTAAAGTGCCCCTGCCAGGCTTATAAAGGCGATCACCGAATTTTGCTACTGGAAATGTATTAGTATGTAAATCACAGCTGATACTATCAGGAAGTCTTATTAAAGGAGAAATAGCAACCTTAAAACCTTCTTTTGACCCGTGTTGCAGGCTTCCGGAAATTGTTATGACCATCAGTGGACCCGGAGATATGCCTGCAGCAAAACCAAGAAGGGTCCCTGTCATCAGGATTTCTGCAAATTCATACATCATTCTCTCTTCTTATTTACGGGAGGAAGCCATTTACCGGCGTGAAAATTCAGTGTAGTTTGATAATTTCAGTCTGTTCTGCGATTGTCAGTTCAAATTCATCTGCGGGAATGGCCCTGGTAGAAAGGACTTCTTCAAATTTGCCGCTCTCAACCTTTATGTTCCTGCTGGCGGTTACCGTGAGACTCACCTGAGACTGGCCATCTGCAGCATTACCTTCGATCCGGATATCGTATTTGCCTGAAGGTACATCGCATTCGCAGATTTCCGCTACACCCTCTGAAGCTCTTGCACGTCTGGTTATCCATAACAATATCTTTACCCTGACCTTCAGGTCCTTCACTCTTTCGGCTCTCACCGTTAAACGATTGGGCCTTTCTGGTACTTCTGTGTCAGGCATACGACATTTGTATTTTCCACCCTTCACCGGCACGGTCTTGGTAAAGGTCATTGCTACATCCACTGATTCCGCAGAGGATGTGCCACGTATGATGACATCATCTCCTGCCCTGGGTTCTGGTGGTATAATCTCGAAATCCTTGTTTTCTGGAGTATCCATTGTAATTAAAAATGGCTGGTAGTCCTTTATGTTTCTTTCTGATTGCTCGTTACAGAAGCGTATAATAATTATTTTTGTAATTATTATTTTTATAACTATTTGGCTCTGTAGAAATTATCATTTGAATAATTATTAAAGCAGAGATCACCCTGTCTATATTATGGATTAATAATTTGAACTTGACCTCTGACCTGATTTCTGTATTTTGTTGCTCTCAGTTCTTCCCCATATTCCTTTTCAAAACAGAAAACATCGTCTCTACCAGATTTCTGTAATGATAGATGTCTTCATCAAATTCATCTCTCATTCTACGACGGTATACCATTAAATCACAGATTTAATGGGAGTTCCAGATTTCCAATCTGGAACAAAATATATCCATCCCCTTTGTGTTTTGTCTATCCAGAATCACATTGGGGACCTCTTCTTATAAAAATGATAATGTATTAGTGGAAGTTAGAGGAAAGGGTTTCTACAGAGCCGTTTTTTGGAAAGCTTGATCCATGTTTTTTTCATACAGATTATATCCCAGAGGAGTTCGATCTTCAGGATAGCCGGAGACAATGGTGCCGCATTCATCGATATACTCAAGAGCATAAAATCCCTGCGACCTTTCGTACAGGGCTTTGAAGAACCTCATATAGAAGTCATCAGGAACTCCATTTTCAGCGCCTGCTATTACTTCCCGGGCTACGACCTTCTCATTCAGAAACTCTGTGACAGCCGATGATATTTGTTTTGTATTGAGGGTCTGTTGTTCTGTATATTGTTCCTCACAGATTTCCTGGACCCCGAGGTTTAAACGTACCCCCAAAAAAAACAACAGAACCTATAAAAAGAAGGGTAATGAAAGTTATGATTATTGTGTTATATCGTCGATTACTGAAAAACATGGGAATGATCAGTCTTGTGCCCGGCGCAATACCATTCGAATGCGGGCCTTCAGTTCTCTCAGGTTGAAAGGTTTTGCAATATAATCGTCTGCACCTGTCTCGATTCCTTCTACCCGGTCATCAACTTCCCCTTTTGCGGTAAGCATTATTATGGGGATGTGGTTATGCAGTTCATCCTCTTTCAGGTGTTTGCACACTTCAAAACCATCCATATCCGGCATCATGACATCCAGAAGAATAAGGTCTGGTGTTTTTCCTCAATATCTTCAAGACCAGTTTTCCCGTTATATGCCTCAACAACATTATATCCTTCTGCCTGCAATGCTCTTTTTGCAGCAATTATGGCATCGGGCTTGTCATCTATTATCAGGATGGTTTGCCTGGAATCTCCCAGCTCTTCAAGTCTTGTTTGTACTGTTTCTTCAGATATTTTCAGTACATCTGCCAGTTCGACTGCAGAAAGGGCCGGATTCTTTTCAAGAAGACTGAGTATTTTATCGTCAAGTTCTTTTTCGGGCATAATGACCACTAAATAATAGTATTCCCATCAAATAGTCTATGCCATTAAAGCCTTTCCAAATATATGGAAGACCTGTTATTCAGAGATATAAGTTGACCATAATTAGAAAGACTTATAAAATATAATGTTGTAAGTAAGCAGGATGGATGTTCTCGAAAAGATATTCGGCAGGACTGCACAGATGACTGTTCTCAAAAACCTGATATCCCATAAGGGGGACTCTACCTATCTCTCAGGAATTGCAGAAGAGACAGGCTTGTCTCATTCGAGTGTTGCCCGTGTAATAGCACCTCTTGTAGAAACAGGTATTGTTAAGGAGAAACCCCTGGGAAAACAGATACGCACTTTCAGTCTCAATATGGATAGTGAATTGACACAGCTTGTCCTTGAATTCTATGATCATATCCACAAGTTTGCCGATTGATTCTTAATAATATTTTTGTTCATCCAATGTGTCCGGATGTACGCTACTGTTATTCTTTCCAAGCATAATTCTTGCAAGACTGCCGGATATGGCCGCAAGGATATTGGATATGTGAAGTGTATAGAATGCAATTATTATTTCCATAATGGAGGTTAGAAGTGCCTCGGCAAACTGTCTATCAGGATTCCTGAATTTCCTGACTACCAGTAGATAGTGGTAAGCGGTGCGAATATAAGTCCAACGATCAGGGTGAAGCAGATAGTCAGTATTATAAGTGTAAAGGTTCTCCTTCAAAATAATTGTCTATCAGAGTATTATTATCCACAAGCACTGTGATTCTCATAAAGAAAAATTGTGGGCCTGTTATTTAGTATTAACTTTCAGGGCATCCTGTACTATTTTCAGGGCGCAGAGTTCACCACACATGGAACATGCATCACTTCCTGTCTTGCGGCTCTGGCGTATGGCAGCAGGTTTTTCACTGTCAATTGCAATGTCAAATTGTTTCTCCCAGTCAAGGTCACGTCTGGCTTGTGCCATCTGGAAGTCTGTTTTTCTTGCCTTTTCACGCTGTCCCTGCCGTGTAAGATCGGCAGCATGTGCTGCTATCTTTGTGATAATCGCTCCCTCTCTGATATCATCTGCGGTGGGAAGGGCAAGGTGTTCCGCGGGAGTGGTCATGCACAGGAAGTCCGCTCCAGACATGCCGGCAATGGTTCCACCAATTGCACCTGTAATATGGTCATAGCCGGGTGCAATATCTGTGACAAGTGGTCCAAGCAGGTAGAGGGGAGCTTCGTGGCATAGTTTTTTCATGCTTTGCACACTCAGCTGCACCTCGTCAGCTGCCACATGACCGGGCCCTTCCACAAAGGTCTGGACATTGGATTTACGTGCCTCTTTTACAAGTTCACCCAGGGTTATGAATTCCATGAATTTTGCATTATCCGAGGCATCATGGATACAACCCGGACGCATTCCGTCACCCAGGCTCAGGGTCATATCATATTCTCTTGCTATCTCTATCAGGTAGTCAAATTCACTGTAGAGGGGATTTTCCTGCTCATTGTGGATCATCCAGGCAATTGTAAATGAACCTCCTCTGCTGACAACATCCATCACCCTTTCCCCTTTACGCAGGCGTTGCAGAGCGTTCTGGTTCACTCCTGCATGAATTGTCACAAAATCGACACCGTCTTCTGCATGTTTGCGCACAGTATTGATGATATCATCGGATGTCATATCAACTACAGTTTTTTGGGATGAAGCCGCCTGATAGATTGGCACTGTACCAAACGGTACATCTACGGTTTCCATGAGAAGTTTGCGGGTGGAATCAAGGTCTCCCCCTGTGGAGAGGTCCATTATGCTGTCTGCCCCGTACTTAACAGCAGTTTTTGCCTTTTCAACTTCATCTTCCACATCAACAAAATCTCTTGAGGTTCCGACATTGGCGTTGACCTTGACACCCATACATTTTCCGATGGCTTTGGGGGATGTTTCCCTCAACACATTTTTTGGAATAGTAATAAGACCCTCTGCAACATACTTTCTTACGATTTCGGGATCAATACCCTCTTTTTCTGCAACCTTATGTATCTGAGGGGGAATGTTTCCCTTCTTTGCTTCATCCATCAATGTCATTTTTAACGCCTGCCGTGCTTAATTCATTCCAGAATAATCCGTATTCGCATATATAGGTTTCACAGGTAAAAAAGGAATTAAAATGAAACTCTATCGTTAACATTTCGCTCCATTAAATAGGTTGGATTGGAATTGTGAAAATGAAGGTATTTCCCGCCCCGGGTTTACTTTCCACTTCTATCTCTCCACCATGTAATTCTATATACTCTTTAGCAAGTGAAAGGCCCAGAATACTGTCATGTGGTTTCATTCCGGATTTGGAATATATTTCTTTAAAAGGTCTGAATAATTCTTCTAAATGGCTCGGGGAAATGCCGAGTCCGGAATCATTTACTTCGAACTTCAGGTCATAACTGCTGTATTCCATACTGATATGTACATCTCTTCCTTCAGGGGTAAAGTGTATTGCATTGACGACGAGATTATACATTGCCTGCTTGATTTTTACTTTGTCCACACTCATTTCCGGTATGTATTCAGGTACATCAATAGTTATTTCAATATTCCTATCCTCTGCAAAAGGTTTAAGGAATTTTAAAATTTCACTGAGTAACTCACCAATGGAAACCATTTCAATATTGAGTTCCATCTTTCCCGCTTCAACATCTGATATTTCCAGAATGGCATCAATTAAACCTATCAACTGTTCCGCACTTTTTTGTATATCATGAATGTGCTTTTGCTGTTTTGGATTGAGTTTTCCATATATATCATTACGAAGCATCTGGCTAAAACCAATTATGTTACCTAATGGAGTTCTAATTTCATGACTCAAATTGGCCTTGAACTCAGAGTTGGTTTTGCTTACTTCCCTGGCATGAAGCCTGGATTCTGCAAGTTCTGCCTCTGCACGCTTGTGGTCTGTAATGTCCTTTACGAATTCGACCGTACCGGTAATTTCACCGGTGGTGGAGTCTTTCAATGGATACCCCAGGAGTTCAAACCATTGTGGTTCTGAGTCCGGCAAACCCTGTACAATATTTCTTTCTGTCTCTCCTGTTTCCATGCATCTCATTATAGGGCAGGGTTTACATGGGCAGTCCCTGTCATGATAAGCTTCATAACATTTCTTGCCTTCAAGGGGTGTATTCCTTGCGTACCACTTATTCATGGCATCATTTACATGTACGATATTCATGTCTGCATCAAGTATGCTGACCCCGTCCTTTATGCTTTCAATGATGCTGTTCAGGAACAACTTGCTCTTAATCAATTCCTCTTCCATGAGTTTGGATTTTGTGGTATCCTTTGCGAAACCTAAATAATAGGTATCTGGAAGTTTAGTAGCAGTTACACGCCACCATCTTATGTTTCCGTCCTTCCTTACAAAATGGAATTCAGTATCAGCAAATCCTTTTTTACCGAAGGTTCCAAAAGTTTCAATGACCCTTCCATGATCTTCTGGGGGTATGAGGTCCATGAGGTTCATCGAGAGGAGTTCCTCTTGCGAATATCCTGTTGTTTCACAGGCTGCTTTATTGACTTCAATATAATCTCCGTTTTTATCTGCGACAAAAATACCATCAGGAGCATTATTAATGTAACTCCTGAACTTCGATTCACTTTTCTTTAGGGCATTTTCACTTGCAAGTCTCAAAATCAAATTCCCAATCTGACGGGCAATTGATTCCAGAATTATTTTTGTATCTTCAGCAATTCCTTCCTGAGTAAAAGAAGAGACGACAAATGAAGATATTGCCTCTCCATTTTCTTTTTTTATGGGGATTATGCCAATTGTTTTCATTTTTTTGATATACTCTTTTTCCTGAAGGGTTCCTGCAATTTCTTCAGGTGGCATATAACGAATTTTACCTTCTTTAACGATTTTTGCCTGTAATGAATCCGCAGGGTAATGCTGGATATTTTTCAATATATCTTCAGGAATGTCGCCCCCACAGGCTATGAAGTCAAATCCACCATTTTTTGATCTAAGGTATATCGCTGTGGCATCAATATCTTTCAGGGAAAGAATATGTTTTGAGAGGGAATGAAAAGCAGTTTGTAAATTATTTGATGAACCAAGTTCAATAGCAATATCCCTTTGGAGGACTAGAAGTCTTTCCTTTTCCACTAAAAGCACTCTCCGGTGAGAGAATAACTATTTATAGGCATATAATATTTTACATAACTATAGGTTATGTTTTGTATATACAAAAATTTATATCATTTCTAATTTATATTGCATTTGTTTATATATAAGTGCACATTGTTATTTTTATCTTAATGAATACCAAAAGAACCGTTCCCAGCTACCTTTATGTAATCATGGCAACATCTAGTTGCCCTGTATATGACTATTGTTGTATTTGCTGAAAAAAACAAGGCTGCAGCCAAACTTGCGACTATTTTGAGCGGAGGAAATAGTACGAGAGAACATGTGGCTGACCTGCCGGTATATTCCTTTGTAGCTAAAGGAGATAAATACAAGATAATCGGTCTTGCCGGACACATTACATCCTATGATTTTGATCCGGCTTACCGGGACTGGAAGGCAATTGACCCTGCGGTCCTGCTGACAGCTGACCCGATCAAAAATATCACCAAGAAAAATTATGAACGGGCTGTCAGGCAACTTGCAAAACAGGCAGATTCCATTGTACTTGCATGTGACTATGACCGGGAAGGAGAGAATATCGGTTTTGAGGCACGTGATATTGCTTTGCAGGTCAAAAAAGTACCGGTAAAAAGGGCCAGGTTTTCTTCCCTGTCTGCAAATGAGGTCCAAAAGGCTTTTAGTAATCTTGTAGAGCCGGATACCAATCTGGCCCTGTCTGCGGATACCCGCCAGATACTTGACCTGAGAATGGGTGCGGCTTTTACCCGTTTTATGACCCTTGCTGTCCGGGAGAAGGCATACACCAAAAGTATCCTGTCAATTGGTCCCTGCCAGACTCCAACATGTGGTTTTGTATATGAAAGAGAAAAAGCCATCCGTAATTTTAAACCTGAGGATTTCTGGAAGATAGAAGCGGTTTTCCAGGCAGGATCCAGTGAATTTGAGGGTGTGCACCGTAAAGGCAACATACGGGATGTTGGACTTGCAAAACAGATATATGAAAAACTGCAGGGTACCAGAGAAGCAACCGTGTTTCGCCTCAATATCAAAGAAAAACAGATCAATCCTCCTTATCCTCTAAATACGAATGAATTCCTCAAACGGGCTTCCAAATTCCTGGATATCAGTCCGGAAAAAGCCCTGGAAATAGCAGAGCAGCTTTACCTGGCCGGCTTTATCAGTTATCCCAGGACAGAAACAAACCGCTATCCTGAAGATCATGACTTTAAATCCATGCTTAAAAACCTTCTCCGGATAGGGGAATACTCCTTCTTTGCAGAAAATTTACTCAAAACGACAGTATCTCCACGTAATGGGACAAAGGATGGCCATGATCACCCGCCTATCCATCCTATAAAGGCAGTTTCCGAAAAACAGGTCAAAAATGCAGTTAAACTGGATAATTCCTGGAAGGTATATGACCTGATTGTGCGTCATTTTCTTGCCAATCTTATGGATCCTGCCCTCTTTGAAAAAACTCACATGGAAGTGCATGTGAAGGATGAGCCTTTTGATTGTAAGGGTTCGGTTATGAAATCCGAAGGATGGAAACAGGTCTATCCGTTTGAAATATCAAAAGAAAAACTTCTTCCTCCGGTAGCAGAAGGGGATAAGGTGGCTGTAAATAAGATCACAAACACCAAATCCCAGACCACACCCCCCAAACGTCTAACTGAAGCCGAACTTCTGACCCTTATGGATAAACATGGTATCGGAACCAAGGCAACAGCCCCTTCACACATCGAAACAAACAAGAAAAGAGGCTATTTTGAGATTAAAGGCAAAACCATTTCTATGCTGGATACCGGCTTTAATCTCATGGATGCACTGGGGATTTCAGTACCTATATTGATACAACCTGAAATCAGGGCAAAAATTGAAGGGTTGATAGAGGATGTTGAAAAGGGAAAGAAATCTTTTGACGAGGCCATCAGTGAAGGTACTGTCCTTATACAGAAAATGTATACCCGGCTCAAGTCCGGTAAAGGCGATATTGTGCTGCGTATTGCAGGTTCTATAAAGGATGAAAAACTGGCTGAAGATAAGAATAATCACATTGGCAAATGCGATAAATGTGGCAGGACACTGAGCATTATACGTACTGATAAGGGTCGTTTTGTAGGTTGCAGCGGCTATCCGGATTGTCGCAACACGTATCCTCTTCCCCGAAAAGGTTCCCTGGATGTAATGCGCTCCCGGGAGTGCAAAATGGGCGGATTTGCCGTACTCAAGGTCGGTGGTGGAAAATATTACTGGAGTGTTGGAGTAGGTCCATGCTTTAATTGTGAAAAGCAAAAACTATGCTTCCCGCCTACTGTGATAGGAAAATGTCCTTCCTGTGGCTGTGACATGGTATTGATTGAGACCAAAGATTCGAAATTTCTGGGATGTGCAAGACGCTGTGGTTTTACATGTTCATATCCCCAAAAGGGTCGTGTTACACTGCGCAAGGAAATCTGTGAAGAATGTGGGTGGAAAATAGTCAGAGTAAAGGAACCCAAAAAGGATGCCAGGCATTATTGCATTAACCGCAAATGCAATAAAAAATTCAAGAATCTTCTTTGAGGTTATATTATGTGTGCCAAAGGGACCTACTGCCTTATACTGAAAACGGATGGATGTACTGTTGGTGTAGGCAGTCTCAAATCCATAGTATTTGAAGCAGGCTATTATATTTATGTGGGGTCTGCACTTGGCCCCGGCGGACTCAAACGTATGCATCGCCACCAAAAGCTTGCCCGTCAAAAGGACAAAAAACCCAGATGGCATATTGATTATTTACTTACCCATTCGGATTTTGAATATGTGGATGTTGTCTACACCTGCGCTGAAAAACATATCGAATGTGGCATTGCTGCCAATCTGCAGGGAACTTATGTGTCGAAATTCGGTTGTTCGGATTGTTTCTGTCAATCCCATCTCTTCCACAGGTTAACCTGTCCTGTAAATGAAATAAAATCAGCAATCGAGGATATCGGGCAAAAACCAAAAATATTGAGTGAAAATGATGATTTCTGAGAATCACCATTCATTCTCAAAATTATCCCTGTATGTAATTTCTGCAAGGGATTTCCTCGTGGATGACCTTTCTTCATCTGTCGGATGGCCTATTGCGATAACTGCCATAAGTTCCATAACTGCCGGTGCTTTGAGAATTGAGTTCACTTTCTCTTCCTGATTGAGTATTTCTCCCACCCAGACAGCACCCAGGCCAAGTTCATTGCATGCAAGGAGCATGTTCTCTATCGAAGCACCTATGGACTGGATGTCCTTGGTACGATTGTATCCGCTTTCCTTATCATAATAGAATGCAACAAGTACTTTAGCTCCTTTCACAGTGTCACTGTAATGGGTACAACCGGCTAGTTGCTCGATAGTATCTTCCCTGCGAATCACCACAAACTTCCAGGGCTGGTTATTGAGTCCTGAAGGAGCCCAGCGGGCACATTCTAACAGAGTTGTGATGGCCTCCTCATCCACATCCTTTTCCGTAAAACGGCGTACACTTCTGCGGTTGTATATATTATCTAACGTGTTCATGTTTTCCTCCAAAAAAGGAAAAGAAAAAATGGGGTTATTTTTCGTTGAGTTCACTGTTGAGCCAGGGCATCATGGCACGCAGTTTCCTGCCTACCTCTTCCACCGGGTGTTCCCGATCCTGCCGTTCCATTGCTTTGAGGACAGGATTGTTGGCTTTTTTTTCCAGTACGAAATCTTTTGCAAATTCACCATTCTGGATGCGCTCCAGGGCTTCATACATTGCCAGTCTGGATTCATCGTTGATGACCCTGGGTCCCACTGTCATTCCACCGTATTCTGCTGTGTTGGAGACAGAGTACCACATTTTTTCCAGTCCGCCTTCGTGGATGAGGTCTACGATAAGTTTGACTTCGTGCAGTGTCTCAAAATAGGCCATTTCCGGTTTGTAACCTGCTTCGACAAGAACCTCAAAGGAATTCTTGATCAGGGAAGCAACGCCACCACAGAGGTCTACCTGTTCACCAAAAAGATCGGTCTCGGTTTCCTCGCGGAAAGTTGTTTCAATGACACCTGCACGGGTACATCCCACACCCCGGGCATGGGCAAGGGCCAGTTTCTTTGCATTGCCTGTAGCATCCTGGTAGATAGCGATCAGACCGGGCACACCGGCATTGTCCATGTAGGTCCTCCGGACCAGATGTCCCGGACTCTTTGGAGCAACCATATAGACATCAACGTCTGCAGGGGGGATGATCTGATTGTAGTGGATGTTGAACCCATGGGAAAAGACAAGTGCATTACCTGCTTCAAGCCCCGGCTCGATTTTATCCCTGTATACATCAGCCTGTACTTCGTCGGGCATAAGAATCTGGATAATGTCGGCTTCCCTTGCAGCATCTTCAACAGACATAACCTTCAGGCCGTCTTCTTCTGCCTGTTTCCAGCGTCTGCTACCAACCCTCAGGCCGACCACTACATCAAGACCGGAGTCATGAAGGTTCTGTGCCTGGGCGTGTCCCTGGCTGCCATAACCGATAACTGCAATCTTCTTGCTATCCATCACTGAAAAATCAGCATCTTCATCGTAATATAGGTCTACCATTTATTTCAATCTCCTGTTACATATTATAGTTATGAATTTTTTGAGCCCCTTGTTAGGGCAATTCTTCCTGTTCGGACAAGTTCCTTGATTCCGAAGGGTTTGAGAAGTTTCTCGATAGCTGCAATTTTTTCTTCATCACCGGTAACTTCAATGATAATGGATTTTGAAGCCACGTCAACAATACGTGCACGGAAGATATCAACTATCTGGATAATTTCGGCCCTTGTATCCTTATCGGACTTAACCTTGATAAGAGCCAGTTCCCTTTCCACGGATTCGTCAGCATCAAGATCTGTAACACGAATCACATCGATCAGCTTATTCAGTTGTTTGCTAACCTGTTCTACGACATGGTCATCTCCGCGGACCACCAGGGTCATTCTGGAGACGTTAGGATTTTCGGTAACTCCTACTGCAAGACTATCGATATTATAACCGCGTCTTGCAAAGAGCCCTGCCACCCTTGACAGCACTCCGAACTTGTTCTCTACCAGAACTGCAAGTGTGTGTCTCATTCTTTCCTCTCCAGGTCAAGTATTTCATTGATAGGTGCACCTGCAGGCACCATTGGCGATACGTTCTCTTCACATTCCACAATAAAGTCTATAATTACCGGTTTTCCGGAATCCATCGCTTTTTCAAGAGCCGGTTTGACTTCTGAAGTTTTCTCGACCCTGATACCAACCGCACCATAAGCTTCGGCCAGTTTCACGAAATCAACACTGTCCCGGATGCAGGTATGTGAATAACGCTTTTCAAAGAATAATTCCTGCCACTGCCTGACCATTCCCAGATAACCGTTGTTCATTATTGCTACGATCACCGGAATGTCATTCTGGACAGCAGTTGCGATTTCCTGGGAATTCATCTGGAAAGAACCATCACCTGCAATATTGAAGACAACTCTATCCGGCTTTCCGACCTTGGCACCGATTGATGCAGGATAGCCGTATCCCATTGTCCCAAGTCCCCCGGATGTGATGAAACTGCGAGGTTGGCTAAATTTGTAATATTGGGCTGCCCACATTTGGTGCTGGCCGACTTCAGTAACTATGATAGCATCTTTGCATGCTTCATAGATCTGCTCAATAATGTACTGGGGTTTGAGCCCGTCCTGTTCACCAACATAGTGCAGGGGATAGGATTTTTTCCATCCCTCTATCCTGTCAAGCCACTCTTTTCTGGTTTCTTTCTCAACAGGCTTTACATATTTGTTAAGGGAGGCAAGGATGTTCTTTGCATCCCCTACAATCGGTATATCCACCGTTATGTTCTTGGAAATCTCGGCAGGATCGATGTCAATGTGCAGGATTTTTGCGTTGGGTGCAAAGGATGCAAGTTTCCCTGTCACACGGTCGTCAAATCTGGCACCGACTGCTATGAGAAGATCACATTCCTGTATGGCGTAGTTGGCATATTTAGTTCCGTGCATGCCGGGCATTCCCAAATAAAGAGGATGTTGTGTAGGGAAACCGCCTATACCTGTAAGGGTTGTAGTTACAGGTGCCTGTAGATTCTCGGCAAACTGTATCAGTTCCTTGCTTGCGCAGGAGCCCAATATTCCGCCGCCTGCATATATCAGAGGCTGATGGGCCTTTTCAATCGCTGATGCAGCTCGCTTTACCTGCTGGAGATTACCCTTGTAGGTTGGCTTGTAACCTTTCAGGTCCACTTTATCCGGGTAGGTAAATTCGATTTCCTCGGTTGTGACATCCTTGGGCAGATCTATCAACACGGGACCGGGCCTTCCTGTTGATGCAATGTGGAAAGCCTCTTTGATTATACGGGGCAGGTCCTTTGCATCCTGCACAAGATAATTGTGCTTGGTGATTGGCATTGTGATGCCGGTTATATTTGCTTCCTGGAACGCATCGTTGCCTATCATTGAACGGGGCACCTGTCCTGTGAGTGCGACCATTGGTATAGAATCCATGTAGGCATTTGCAATACCTGTTACAAGGTTGGTGGCTCCGGGTCCGGAGGTTGCAAGACATACACCAACCTTGCCGGTTGCCCTTGCGTATCCTTCTGCGGCATGGGCTGCTGCCTGTTCATGCCTGACAAGAATGTGTCTGAGATCGGATTTGTATATCTCATCATATATGTGAAGAAGGACACCACCGGGATAGCCGAAGATAACCTCCACATTTTCTTCATAGAGGCACTCGATGATTGCGCGTGCACCTGTCATCTTGTTGTTATTTTCACTCATTATATCCCTTCGTTTTCTTCTCTTGCTTCTAACTTCACTTCATTAGCTGGTTTATTGCATTTATCACAGCTTCAACGGATGCTGTGATTATATCTGTACGGGCACCCCGGGAACTAACCATTTTTCCATCCTTTGAAAGTTTAACACGCACTTCCACCAGCGCATCAGTACCGCCGGTTATCGCATCGACATGGTATTCTTCCAGCTGTACATCCCCTATACCTGATACAGCCTTGCGGATTCCTTTTACAACTGCATCTACGGGACCATCCCCGATATCGGCTTCCACAACTTCCTCACCATCCACAGTTATCCTTACCGATGCGGTTGGCATAACCTGGTTACCGGATACTATGGTAAAATCTTTGAGTTTGACCCGGGATTCCCTGTAAATGTTCAGTACGGTGTCAGCAATTGTTTGTAAATCGGAATCTGTGACATGTTTTCCATGGTCACCTATTTCCTTGACCCTGGTGAGAATCTCATTGAGCTGGGAATCTTCTACTTCCAGTCCTAGTTCTTTCAATGCCAGGGTTACTGAGCTTTTGCCGGCGTGTTTGCCCAGAACTATTTTTCTTTCCCTGCCCAGAATTTCGGGTTTCAGGGGTTCATATGTAGAAGTGTCTGCCAGCAGTCCGTGTACATGAATGCCTGCTTCATGGGTGAATGCATTACCTCCCACGAGCGATTTGTTGATGGCCACAGGTATGCCGGTCAAGCGGCTGACCAGTCTGGATGTTTTATAAATTTCTTCTGATTTTATACCAGTTCTGTGATCATAAAGCCATTCCAGAATCATCACAACTTCTTCCAGTGAGGTATTCCCGGCCCTTTCACCGATCCCATTTATGGTCATATGGGCTTCCCCTGCCCCGGCTTTCAGGGCAGCTATGGTATTGGATACTGATAATCCGAAATCATCATGGCAGTGAATGCTTACCGGTACACTGCATTCGCTGGAAAGTTCGCTGAAAATAGCTTCCGTTTTTTCGGGAACCAGCATTCCCACAGTATCACAATAGCATAACCTGTCGGCACCGGCATCGATTCCGTCCTGGTAGAGGGTCTTCAGGAAATCAAAATCTGCTCTGGATGCATCTTCCCCGCTGAATTCAACAATCAGGCCATGGTCTTTGGCGTATTCAATGACACGGGTTGACATTTCCCTGACTGCTTGCCTGTCCTTTTTCAATTTCACATTGATATGCAGATCTGATACAGGTGCGACCAGATGGATGGAATCCACATCGCATTCCAGGGCGTAGTCTATATCCTGCTTCATTATACGGCAATAACTGCATATTTCAGCATCAAGACCTTCAGCAGTGATTCCTCTTATAGCGTTTCTCTCACCTTCGGAGGTGATGGCAGAGCCTGCTTCGATGATGTGTACTCCCATCTCGTCCAGTTTACGGGCGATCCAGAGTTTTTCTTCACAAGTCAGTGCTACACCGGGTGTTTGTTCACCGTCTCTCAGGGTAGTGTCCAGAAAGCGTACATTTTCGAATAATACAATCCCTCACGATTTTTATGAATATTGTGCAACCATGTGACACGTTCATATTAAATATAAGTTCGCGTTAGTCCACATGTCTGTCAGCCTTTCATGCATACAAAAGGTATAATCATGAAATGCTGTGAAAAGTAGCATTCTATTATTAAAATAATTGATGGTATAAGCCGTTTTTAATGTGAGAAAGTAAGTGGAGAAGTATTAGAAATACTTCCCTGCATTTTTAGCTGCTTTTGCAACAAGAGAGGCGCTTGCTTTAAGGTCATCAATGGAAATCACTTCTACGGGTGAGTGAATATACCTTGCAGCCACACTAATAGTACTTGAGGGCACACCATCCCTTGTCAGGTGTATTGCGGTTGCGTCGGTGGTTCCTCCGTCTCCCACATCAAGTTGATGGGGCAGATCATTCTCCTGTGCTGTTTCTTTTAGCCATTTGACAACCTGCTTATCTGCCATAAGGCCCCTGCCGGCACCATCAACTACAGTAATTACCGGACCTTTGCCCACTTCCAGGGCTGAATCCTTCTTTTCTATGCCGGGGTGATCGCCCGGGATGGTGACATCTGTTGCAATTGCAATATCCGGATTCAGACCGAAAGCAGATGTGCGTGCACCTTTAAGCCCCACCTCTTCCTGAACCGTTCCCACGGCATAAATAGTGGCATCAATATCCATCTCGGAAATTTGTTTCAGGGCATCGATCACCATGGTCACTCCAACGCGGTTATCAAAGGCTTTGGAGGTGTAGAGACCATTTTGCAATGCCACAAAGTTCCTGTCTATAGAAATGGGTGTACCAACCTCAATTCCTAAGTTTTCTGCATCTTCCTTGTCCTTTGCCCCGACATCCACAAACATTTCTTCTGCCTTTATCGGTTTCTTTTTATCCTCATCTTTCATTACGTGAGGGGGTTTGGAACCGATGACACCCGGGATAGGTCCCCTGGTGGTGTGCACCATGACACGCTGGCTGTGCAGGGTCTGGTCAAACCAGCCACCGATAGTCACAAATCGGAGAAATCCATTCTCATCGACGTATTTTACCATAAGCCCTATCTCATCCATATGTGCAGCAAGCATAATGGAAGGACCTGTGCCTTTTTTGGTACCTATGAGATTTCCCATTTTATCTACTTCTATGGTATCGACATAGGGTTTGATTTCCCTTTCCATGATTTTGCGAATACTCTCTTCATTGCCCGAAATTCCGTGGGCGTTTGCCAGTTCTTCAAGAAGTTTTTCTATTTCCATTTGTATACCTTCCTTGGTTCTTTTAGGTTTAATAGTCCTCCAGAGATAAATAGTTTTGAGTGATTGGTTAAAGGATAATTTATAATCATAATGTCCGGTGAAAACATTTTAATTCTGGACAACAGAAGATATGCAGATGCCTCCATCCCGAATAATCTTCCATATTGATATGGACAGTTTTTTCTCCTCGGTAGAAGTGCGTGAAAGACCATCCCTTAAAGGGCTCCCAGTCGTGGTTGGGTCTGACCCAAAAAAAGGGGAAGGAAGGGGCGTGGTAAGTACGTGTTCCTATGAGGCGCGTAAATACGGCATCCATTCGGCAATGCCCATTTCTAAAGCCTACATGCTTTGTCCGGATGCGGTCTTTTTGCGGGTGAATATGTCTCTCTATAAGCAGGCATCGGAAAATATTATGTTTCTGCTGCAGCGCTACACTTCTGTTTTCCAGCAGGTAAGTGTGGATGAAGCATATCTGGATGTTACTGGTATTGTGAAAACCTACACTGAGGCACAGGACCTTGCTCTGAGGATAAAGAAAGAGATGTATGATGAAGAAAATCTCACCTGTTCTATCGGGGTGGCACCAAACAAGATTGTGGCCAAGATTGCTTCCGACTTCCAAAAACCTGATGGTCTGACGGTTGTGAAGCCTGAAAATGTACAGGACTTCCTGTTTCCGATGGAAGTATCTGCCATTCCCGGTGTAGGCAGGCGTACCCGTGAAATCCTGGAAAAAATGGGTATCCGGACTATTGGGGACCTTGCACGCACCGATGTGCAATTGCTAGTATCCCGTCTGGGTAAATCAGCCCTTAAATTGCGCCAGATGGCGCTGGGTAATTATCACAGTAAAGTGGCCGGTAAAAGTAAGGTTAAATCCATCAGCAAGGAGGATACCTTTGAAGAAGATGTCGGGGATATGGAAATATTAAGGGAAACTATGGACAGGCTTGCGCAACAGGTACACAGCAGGCTGGTCAGACACGGTTATGTATTCCGTACTGTCAACCTAAAGATACGGTTCGAGGATTTTACTACATACACAAGGGCTTTTTCTCTCAGGGCAACCAGCAATGACCTTTCTGTGATATGCAAGGTAGGCACCCGTATGTTACAGGAATTCAGCTGCAAGAAGAAGGTAAGGCTTATCGGGATAGGGGTTTCGAGCCTGATGAAGATTGATTCCCAGCAGACTACCCTGGAAGATTTCATAAGAGGGGATCAGAATGAAAATGGAAACCTGATCAGACCCAACAGGTAAAGGATGAGAATTATGGCCGGCTGGTGCAACAGGTACATTGCAAGGGACCTTTTTCCCATTGCAGTGAGCAGTCTTACCGGGGCAAAGCCTGTCATATCAGGAACATCAAATTTTCTTTCATAGGCCGGATACAGGTGATTGCTGGTGGCAATTCCTACCAGTACAAGGCCAAACCAGGGAAGCAGGGGAAAGTAATCCAGTGTCTGGAATGATGTGGAATGCACTCCCAGCCACAAAAACCAGTCATTTGGCACACGTATTGTTTTCAGGTAGAATCCAATTGCGATTACAACTCCCGCGACAATCAGGTTGGCATGTTTCTTTTCAATCAACGGATAGGCAATTATTATTGAGATTCCCATAAAATGCAGAATCCCGAAAACGATTGGCATAGAGGGATACGCAAACCAGCTGACTAAAGTAATCAGACTTCCCCAGAGAAATATCCGAATTCCCCTCTTTACATATTTGTGCCAGGGATTTCTGTTTTCGGGATGTTTCAAACGGTATCGTGAATAACTAAGGCTCAGGGCAATCCCTGCAGTATATATAAAAAGAACAGCTGAACTTCTGCCGATTATCCATAATTTGCCCTGATTTATCGCGAAAGAAAAATTGCCCAGCAGGTCCAGATCATAGAATGTATGATATATAATCATGAGGACAATGGCACAGCCCCGTAAAAGGTCAACTTCCCAGAAACGTTGTTCAGGCAGTACCATTGGTTTTACCATGAAAAAGGAATAATATCATTTTTTCTTGCGCTTGCCGTGGAATGTGGAGGCCAGATCTACTGCATAGGTCCCGTTTTCCTTGATTGCCATGATGATCTCATCGCGTTCAAGCAGGGAATCAAGGTTCAACTCATAGGACCCGGGCCCAATAATACGTACAGATTCAACTTTCTCCCCATCGTCTTCGATAATGGTGCTTTCTTTATGCTCAATTCCTATAAATTCATCAACTTCATGAATGAATTCTTCGCAAGGAATTGTCTTTTCTTTTTCCTCAGTAACTTCTTTTGTGGTTTCACTACCCTTCTCAACTTCATCAGTTTCCTTTTCGGACTCATTGCTTACGTAGAGAAATTTGTTCCATCCACAGTTAGGGCAGCCATTGAGGATAACTTCGGCTCCGTCTTCAAATACAGTCTCACATTTAGTACATTTGTGAGGCATTAGTTCACCGGTTTACTATTTGGCTATCTGTCTTTTAACCCTTACGAGTAAATGGCTTATTTTAGTCAATATATTTGCCAATAAGAGTTTTTAATCTGTACTGTGTTTCGTAAGGTATCATCCCAGAATCAGTCATTATTGCTCCATCAAGAGCATGTCTGCATTCACAATCCTGCTCAATATCAAGGGATTCAAGTGCCTGACGAATAATAGTTCTAACTGCTTTTTCGTTTTTTATTACATTTTCAATGATTGTTTCCGTAGTCACATCTTCTTCATGCCATACATCATAATCAGTCACAGTTGCAATGGTGCTATAGCAGATTTCGGCTTCCCGTGCAAGTTTTGCCTCAGGTGTGGCAGTCATTCCGATTATATCAAAACCCAGTGACCTATAAACATTTGATTCAGCTCTGGTTGAAAACTGGGGGCCTTCGATACATACATAGGTTCCTTCGGGATGACTGTTGTAGCCGTTTTCAATTGCAATTTTATGGAGCAAATCTGACATCCCGGAACAAAAAGGATCAGCAAAACCAGTGTGAACAACTATATCTTGATCAAAGAAAGTTGAAGGACGAAGTTTTGTCCTGTCATATATCTGGTCAGGAATTACAATGTCCAGAGGCTTTATGTTTTCTTTCAGGCTTCCAACAGCTGAGGCGGCTATTATCTGTTTGACACCAAGTTTTTTCAGGGCAAAGATGTTGGCTCTGGCATTCAGGTTTGTTGGAGATACTCTGTGTCCTTTTCCATGTCGTGGTAGGAAACAGACCTTCTTTTCTCCAAAATCTCCCACTGTAATCGAATCAGACGGTTTGCCAAAAGGGGTATCCACCTCTATCTGGTGTATGTTGTCCAACATATTTGCGTCATATACGCCGCTTCCGCCGATAATTGCAATGTCTGCATGTCCTTTCAATATATCACCTTTTTTTCAAACTTTTTTCCAGAATGTCTTGCCCCTTATGGTTTCGGAAGTTATAATTCCTCTTCTTTCCATCTCCCTGAGTACTTCAACAAGACGGCCGGGCTGGGCTATTTCAAAAGATATGGATTCCACTGAATGGTGTTTATAAAGAATATGTTTCAGAGCGGGAATGTCCCAGTATTCGGCTTCTTCACGCTCCATGGTGCCATTAATGATGTCGGTCATATCCTCGATGAAATTCCAGGGATAGACTATCCATGCCCATTCCTCCAATCTTTCACCACAATAATCAGGATCAATAGCAGAGTTATAGAGGTACTGGAGAGTAGCGGTCCTGATCTCTTTTGGTTCCTGCTTCTGAATATAATCCTTTGCATGAAGCATACTCTGGCCACTGTCTGTTATATCGTCCACAATCAGTACCTTCTTGCCGGTAGCGGCATTTTCTGCCAATGGGTAGCGTATCAGAGGTTCGTCCCCTGCAACGGCAGTTCCTGTATAGTGTTCGATCTTAAGGCTTGTAAGATCATCCAGTCCCAGGAAGTCACACATCACGCGACCGGCAAACCATCCGCCCCTGGCCAGTGCAATAATAATATCGGGTTCATAACCAGAATGTTTAACGTCTTCAGAAACGTCCCTGCAAAGATCATAGATGTAATCCCAGTTTGTAATAACACATTTGAATTTATCAGGTAATGCCATTAAATTTCCTCCTGCAATGGGCTGGTTTAACCGTGCTGTATTATATCTTTTTTCATGTAGTTTTTCCATGCACAACCTTTATGTACCATAATACCGTTATCAGGTTCCTCGACGCAATATAAGCCACCCGTAGCGGGGTGGGGTAGCCAGGAGATCCCGACGGGCTCATAACCCGTAGACCGATGGTTCGAATCCATCCCCCGCTATACATCTCTTAATTGGAGACGGCTGATTTTTGCTGTATTGTGTTGTTGAAGTATCCACCCGTAGCGGGGTGGGGTAGCCAGGAGATCCCGACGGGCTCATAACCCGTAGACCGATGGTTCGAATCCATCCCCCGCTATACACTCTTCTTTTGATCATATCACCTTTCATTTCAACTTTAAAGAGCATTGCCAGTTTGTTTAATATCGTCAAATTTAAGGGTCCAGACTCATTCTAGGGAATATGTTTCCATTTCCTGCTGAATTGCTAGTCGTAGTTTTTGGTCTTGCAGCTGCTATGTCCTGGGGTACGGGAGACTTCAGTGGCGGTATTGCAACCAGAAAGACCAGTGTTTACATAGTTGTTATGATAACCCAGTTCATAGGTTTCTTCTTACTTGTTACTACAGGCCATATAACCTCGGAACCCTTTCCTCTAGAAATTGATTATTTATGGGCCCTTCTGGCAGGGATATTTGGGAATGTAGGAATCCTTTCCCTCTACAAAGGCCTTTCATCGGGGAAAATGGGACTTGTAGCACCTGTTTCAGCGGTTGTTGCCGTTCTTGTTCCTGTTATTTATAGCCTTTTTACAGAAGGGTTACCTGCATTCCATAAAATTTTGGGATTTAGTATTGCTCTTGTGGGTGTGTGGTTGGTCTCAAGCAGCAGCAGTCTGGCTAAAATCAATACAGATGCTCTCAAACTCCCTTTTCTTGCAGGACTGGGATTTGGATTGGCTTATATCTCGATAAGCAATTTCAGTGGAGTCTCAATCTTCTGGACACTGGCAGTCGCTAAAATTGAAGGTGCAACAATATTACTATTGTTTCTACTCTCAAAAGGCCATCTATGCATACCGGCTAGAAAAGCGGCTCTGCCTATTCTTATCGCAGGTATTGGTGACACTGCAGGCAGTATCTTTTTCACAGCAGCAAGTCAGGTAGGAAGGCTGGATATTGCCACGATCACATCTGCTCTTTACCCGGCAGGCACAGTCCTGCTTTCCTGGATAGTGCTTGGTGAATATCTATCGTCCAGACAATGGATGGGCGTATTGATGGCTTTGTTTTCAGTTATTTTGCTATCTGTTTGATAGGGTACTGACCATTTGTCACAAAATAATTATATAAAACAATCGAGTATTATTGAAGCAGAAATTAAAAAAGGACGATCCCTATTATGGTAATGGACAAACTCAGTAATTCCCTGCAGGATGCCCTTAAAAAACTCGTGGGTGCCGGACGCATTGATGAGCGGACGGTAAACGATGTTGTAAAGGATATCCAGAGGGCACTTCTTCAATCCGATGTTAATGTCAAGATGGTGATGCAGCTTTCCAAGAGCATAAAGGAGCGAGCTCTTGATGAGGATGTTCCCCAGGGTATGAATCCCCGGGAACATGTGATACGCATCGTTTATGAGGAACTAATGAAAATTGTGGGTGAAGGTACCGATATCCCGCTAAAACCCCAAAAAATAATGATGATTGGATTGCAGGGTAGTGGTAAGACTACAACCACATCCAAACTTGCCCGCTATTTCCAGCGTAAAGGGCTCAAACCTGCTGTGGTCTGTGCTGATACTTTCAGGCCCGGGGCTTACCAGCAGCTTAAAACCCTTTGTGAATCCCTGAATGTGCCGTTCTATGGTGAAGAAGGCAATCCTGATGCTGTGGGTATAGTTGAACGGGGCCTTGCTGAAATAGACAAGTATGATGTGAAGATCATTGATACGGCAGGTCGCCACTCTCTTGAAAACGATCTTATAGATGAGATGGAGAGAATCCACGCAATTTCCAATCCTGATTACAAATTGCTTGTACTTGATGCCGGTATCGGCCAACAGGCAAGCGAACAGGCAAAAGCATTCAACGACTCAGTTGGGATTTCCGGTGTTGTGATATCAAAACTTGATGGTACCGCCAAAGGTGGCGGTGCTATGTCTGCTGTTGCCGCAACCGATTCCTCGATAGCCTTCATTGGTGTTGGTGAAACACCAGCAGACCTGGAAAGATTCGAGGCGGACAGGTTCATTTCCCGCCTGCTCGGGATGGGAGACCTCAGGTCCCTGATGGAAAAGGCCGAAGAAACCCTCTCAGAAGATGAACTCGATGTTGAATCCATGATGAAGGGAAAATTTACCCTCAAGGACATGTACAAACAGCTTGAAGCCATGAACAAGATGGGCCCCATGAAGCAGATCATGCAAATGTTGCCACTGGGCGGCATGGGGATGAAAGTTTCCGATGATGCTTATGAAGTTACAGGGCAGAAAATGGCACAATACAAAACCCTCATGGATTCAATGACAGAAGAAGAAATGACAAATCCACGTATAATAGGAAGTTCCCGCATTAAAAGGATATCCATAGGTGCTGGTTCCACTCCGGAAACCGTTCGTGAGCTGCTGAAATATCATAAACAGATGCAAAACGCCATGAAAGGTATGCGTGGAGGCAAATTTAATATGAAGAAAATGATGAAAAAAATGGGAATGTAATCATTCCCTCAGTTCTATTTTTCCGTCTTTGTAACCAATATACACCCTATCGGTATTGGTAAATATTCCGTGTTCTACGATTCCGACAACATTTGTCAGTTTATCTGCAAATTCCTGTGGATTTGGGATCTCTCCGAAAGCAGCATCCATAATGAAATTACCATTATCAGATATAACAGGCCCATCCTTTCTGGATGCAGGACGTATACTGGCTTCTCCGCCCATTTGAGCAACCTGTTGCTGTACAAGTTCACGGGCACAAGGCAGGACTTCCAGTGGAATAGCCATTGATATTGTTTCACTTATCTTTGAGTCGTCCACAACTACAATGAATTTGTTGGCAGAAAGGGATACTACTTTTTCCCGAAAGTGAGCACCTCCGCCTCCCTTTACCACATTGAGATCTGAATCGACTTCATCGGCACCGTCAATTGCAATATCAAGGACCGGATTTTCAGCCAGGCTTGTCAGGGGTATGCCTGCCTGTATCGCCAGCATTTCCGACTGGTAGGATGTAACAACTGCCCTTATATCCAGTCCCTTTTTGACCTTTTCTCCGAGGGCTTTTATTGCATAGGCAGTTGTGGAGCCGGTACCCAGCCCCACGATATTTCCGTCCTTCACAAGTTCTGCTGCGGCCCTGCCGGCGGCTTCCTTGCCCGGATGATGACTTTTTGTGTTTCTATCTGTCATTATCCTGCCTTCTTATGGGGAAAGACGCCTGCGGTCTCTGGGGAACAGTACGACATCGCGGATGTTCTCCACGCCAAGCATAGTCATCACAAATCTTTCACAACCCAAACCCCAGCCGGAGTGGGGAGGCATTCCGTAACTGAAAGCACGGAGATAGAAATCAAAGCCTTCTGGATCAAGTCCCTGATCTGCTATCCTGTTTTTGAGCATTTCCGGAAAGTGTATGCGCTGTGCACCGGAGGAGAGTTCCATGGTCCTGTGCATCATGTCAAAGGACTTGGAGAATTCAGGTTTTTCCTCGTAGGGCATGGCATAGAATGGTTTTATTTCGGTAGGCCAGTCTATGATGAAATAGTGTTCTTCCCCGGTTTCCTGAAATACATGTTCTCCGATGGTATGTTCGGAAAGGGTGGACAGGTCGTCTCCCCATTTCAATTCCTCTTCACCATGGGAATTGACAATCTCTATCGCTTCCTGATATGTCAGTTTGAGGAATGGGGTTTTCGGGACTTTGAGTTCAATTCCCAGTACTTCAAGAGCATCGGGTACGTTCTCTATTACCCGGGTGTAAACATATTCCACCATGTTTTCGAGGATTTCCATTACATCGAAGTGGTCGACAAAACTCGCTTCTATATCAATAGATGTAGCTTCGTTCAGGTGGCGACGGGTGTCGTGTTCCTCTGCACGGAAGATCGGTCCGATCTCAAATACCCTGTCCATTCCACCGGACATCAGGATCTGCTTGAAAAGCTGGGGGCTCTGGTTGAGGAAAGCCTCCCTGTCGAAATAAGTAATCGGGAAAAGGGCAGTACCTCCTTCGGTTGCTGTGGCCACTACCTTGGGACTTGATGTTTCCAGAAATCCTTCCTTTGCAAGATAATTCCTGACAGCATGCAGAACCTCATGTCTTATCCTGAATATGGCATTTGTTCTGCTTCTTCTCAGGTCTATGAAACGTGAATCCAGTCTTGTGTCGAGTTCAGCATCCACTTTTCCTGTGGTGTCCAGAGGCAGGGGAGATTCTGCTTCATTGAGCAGTTCAATCTCATCAGGTATCAATTCATAACCATTAGGAGCTTTTTCTTCGGGCTTAATAATGCCCCTGACAGAGATAACTGATTCCCGGATAAGTTTTCTGGCGAAATTAAACAGTTCCCTGTCAATTTTCTTCTTTACAAGAGTAACCTGGGCTCTTCCCTGTCTGTCCCTTAATACAACAAAACAGATTCCTCCAAGATCACGTACCTCATGTACCCAACCTGCAAGAGCAACCTTATCGTCTCCGATTTTACCGGGATCGATTTGTGTCGTATAATGCGTCCTTAAATTTGCCAATGACATTTGTTCACCTTGATTTTATTGATATTGTGAATATGATTTCTGGTCATTATCGGTTTTCCTCTTAAAAAACATTCCTGTAAATATATCTAACCATTAGTTAAAGGGTCCCGTAACAGATTATACTTAACTATTTAATAAATGAACACATAGGAGGAGCAAAACTCAATAGGAGACGCTAGCTACAGTTTTTGTGTTCTCTTTTTGTTTATTTTTTTGCATTTATTATTTAAATGGATTCATGGAGACAGAACGCAATGAGTGACAGAGATGTCTATGATGCGACCCATATTCAGGTGTTGGAAGGACTGGAAGCCGTACGCAAGCGACCGAGCATGTATATCGGAAGCATTGATGGGCGGGGTTTACACCATCTTGTTTATGAAGTAGTGGATAACAGTATAGATGAGGCCCTTGCAGGCTATTGTACCTCAATTGACGTTTCTATAAACAGGGATGGCTCGGTTACGGTCAGGGATGACGGCAGGGGAATTCCCACGGATATACATTCCCAATACAAAAAATCGGCACTTGAAGTTGTAATGACCATTCTGCATGCAGGGGGTAAATTCGATAAGAGTTCCTACAAGGTATCAGGTGGTCTTCATGGAGTAGGTGTCTCTGTTGTAAACGCTCTTTCTGAATGGAACGATGTTGAAGTTCACAGGAATGGCAAAATTTTCTATCAGCGTTACGTAAGAGGAAAACCTCTTGATGATGTTATCGAGAAAGGGGATACTGAAAGTACCGGTACATCGATAACTTTCAAACCGGATACCGACATTTTTGAAACAGTAGATTTCAATTTTGAAACCCTGGCCACAAGGTTAAGAGAACTTGCATTCTTAAATCGTGGAATTAAAATTGTAATAACCGATAAGAGATCAGATGAGCCCCTGCAGGAAGTTTTTGAGTATGATGGCGGTATCGTCTCTTTTGTTGAATATTTGAACAAGAGCCGCAATGTACTGCATGAACAACCTATATATTTTGAGAGGGAAAAGGAAGATACCCGGGTTGAAATCGCCATGCAGTATACAGACAGTTATGGTGAATATGTCTATTCCTTTGCAAATAATATCAATACCCACGAGGGGGGTACTCATCTGGCAGGTTTCAAGTCAGCCCTGACCAGGGTTGCCAATGATTATGCCAAACGCAACAACATTGCCAAAGGAGACATCAAACTCAGCGGTGATGATATCCGGGAAGGTCTGGCAGGAATCATCAGTGTTAAATTGATGGACCCTCAATTTGAGGGACAGACAAAGACAAAACTTGGAAACAGTGAACTTAAGGGTATTGTGGAATCCATGGTTTCTGAGGGTCTCTCGGAATTCATGGAAGAAAACCCCAAGATTGCTTCTGCTATCCTGCAAAAAGCAATGGATGCACGCAGAGCTAGGGAAGCGGCCAAAAAGGCAAGGGAATTAACGCGGCGTAAAAGTGCCCTGGAAGTCAGCACTCTTCCCGGCAAACTTGCGGACTGCTCTGAAAAAGACCCGTCGGTATCTGAAATTTACCTTGTGGAAGGTGATTCTGCAGGTGGTTCGGCAAAGATGGGGCGTGAGAGACGCTTCCAGGCAATTCTTCCGTTTAGGGGCAAAATATTGAATGTAGAAAAATCCCGTTTGTCCCGGATATTGAAGAATAATGAGATCCTTTCCCTGATCACTGCAATGGGAACGGGTATAGGGGATGAGTATGACCTCTCAAAGGCTCGCTATCACAAAGTAGTCATCATGACTGATGCCGATGTGGATGGCGCACATATACGCACCCTTATGCTAACTTTCTTTTTCCGCTACATGACTCCTTTGATAGATGCTGGGTATGTATACATCGCACAACCACCTCTCTACAGTATCAAGAAAGGTAAAAATCAACGATTTGCCTATACAGAGAGGGAAAAGGACAAAATAATCGAAGAGATTGGCGAAAAGGGTGTAAGTATACAGCGCTACAAGGGTCTTGGTGAAATGAATCCCGATCAACTGTGGGAGACAACCATGAATCCTCAGACACGCACTATTTTGCAGGTAACAATGGAGGATGCGGTCGCAGCTGATGGGATGTTTTCCATTCTGATGGGAGATGAAGTTGCTCCCAGACGTAAATTCATACAGGAGCATGCAAAGGATGTTATCAACCTGGATATATGAGGTGGTAGAAAATGGCAGACGATAATGATATAAATCCTCTCGATAAAAGTATCGAACAGCATGACGGGGAAGGTGGACGTGTAGTTCCGGTGCTTATCCAGGATGAAATGAAGCGTTCTTATATTGATTACTCGATGAGTGTTATTGTGGGAAGGGCCCTGCCTGACGCCCGTGATGGTTTGAAGCCGGTTCATCGTCGTATTCTTCATTCGATGAATGAAGCCGGGATAACCCATGATAAGGCATACAAGAAATCTGCCCGTGTAGTGGGTGATGTATTGGGTAAGTTCCATCCGCACGGCGATACTGCTGTGTATGACAGTCTGGTGCGTATGGTCCAGGACTTTTCCCTGCGTTATCCGTTAATAGACGGCCAGGGTAACTTTGGGTCTGTTGATGGTGATTCTGCTGCAGCAATGCGTTACACAGAAGTCCGCATGGATAAGATAACAACTGAAATGCTTGAGGATATCAAGAAGGGAACTGTTGATTTCAAGCCTAACTATGATGGTTCCCTGGAGGAACCTGAAGTCCTGCCTTCAAAGTTGCCCAACCTGCTTTTGAACGGCTCCACCGGTATTGCTGTGGGGATGGCTACCAACATGGCCCCCCATAATCTCCGGGAAGTAGTGGATGCTACTGTCAAATTGATTGATGACCCTGACACTGAACTTTCAGAACTTCTAAAGATCGTGAAAGGACCGGATTTCCCTACTGGTGGTATCATAATGGGTACCAGTGGGATCAAGAGTGCCTATGAGACAGGACGCTCCCCTATCCATCTGCGTGCTGTGACCGAGATAGAGGAGATGAAGAATGATAAATACCGCATTGTGGTATACGAACTTCCTTATCAGGTAAACAAGGCACGTCTTGTGGAATCCATCGCCAATCTTGTAAGGGATAAAAAAATTGAGGGTATTTCGGATTTGAGAGATGAATCCGGCAGGGAAGGTCTGCGGGTGGTTATTGAACTTAAGAAAGGAGCCAATCCCAAAGTCCTGCTCAACCAGCTCTACAAACAGACCCAGCTTGAAACCACATTTGGTATCATAAACCTGGCTCTGGTTGACGGGGTGCCCCGCGTTCTTAATCTCAGGGAACTGATCCAGATATATCTCAAACATCGTATAGATGTTATCACTCGACGTACAGCTTTTGATCTAAGAAAAGCCGAGGAAAGAGCACATATTCTCCAAGGGCTTAAAATAGCCCTGGATAACATTGATGAAGTTATCAAATTGATAAGAGGCTCAGCCACCACAGAGGAGGCAAGAGAAGGGCTTATAAGTAATTTTAATCTGGATGAAACCCAGGCTAAAGCCATTCTGGATATGAGGCTGCAGCGGCTGACTGGATTGGAGAGGGAAAAGATCGATGAAGAGTATAATGGTCTAATCGATATGATTGCCGATCTTAAGGACATCCTTGCAAATGATGAGCGTAAATATGCGATTATTAAGGATGAAGTTCTGGAGTTGAAAGATAAATATGGTGATGAGCGCAGAACCCTTATTCAGGGTAGCCGTGAAGAACTTGCGGATGAAGACCTCATACCCGAGGAAGAAGTGGTTGTAACCTCTACCCAGAGTGGTTATATCAAGAATATTCCTCTCCAGACATATAATATGCAGCATCGGGGTGGTCGTGGTGTGAGAGGTATGGAAACAAAGGAAGATGACACTGTGGGAAGCATCTTTGTGGCTTCTACCCATGATTACATCCTCTTTTTCACAAATCGCGGTAAGGTTTACTGGCAAAAGGTCTATGATATTCCCCGGGGAAGTCGCCAGTCCAGAGGGAAGGCTATTGTTAACCTACTTGAACTTGCTGAAGGTGAATCAGTAAATGCCATGATCCCGGTACATGATTTTGAAAAGGATCGCTACCTTTTCATGGGTACACGTGATGGGACCGTAAAACGTTGCAGTCTTTCGGATTTCAGTAATCCACGCCGTGCCGGTATTATTGCGATTTCCCTGAAAGAGGGGGATGAACTTGTAAATGTTCTCCAGACCGACGGAAATCAGGATATAATGCTGGCTTCAAGGCATGGTAAAGCCCTCCGTATCTCTGAAGAAGATGTGCGTGTGATGGGCAGGACGGCACGTGGTGTGAGGGGTATGAAACTGACAGGTGCGGATGTTATTGTAAGCCTGGATGTTGTAGATTCTGATGCTACCCTGCTGACTGTTACAGAGAATGGTTTTGGCAAACGCACGCCATTTGATGAGTACCGCACCCTTCGTCGTGGAGGGCAGGGAGTGATAACCATTTTCACTGATATGCGCAATGGTCCCGTGGTCACTGTAAAAACAGTGGAAGATGATGATGAGATCATCCTTACAAGCTCTGCCGGCATTGTGATACGTATCCCTGTGACAGATATTAGGGTGCAGGGACGTAATACAAAGGGTGTAAAAATTATGAATATCAGGGAGAAGGATAAATTGGTTAGTTTGGCCAGAATTAAAAAAGAGGAGTAAGTGTAGCCTTTAAGGTTACACTTATTTCCCGTAGCATTTTTTCAGATGTTGTGTAGATGTGGGGTTTTGTCATATAACTTACTGCAAGGGGTTGCAACGAAAATCGGGTCCACAACTGTCCAGGTGCCTGTCAGGAGAGTATCCGTTGCGAATATGAATTTCGCTTGTTCCTCTTTTATCATGATAGAGTAAGAATACCACCGTTTTCAAACGGTGGATAAATTACACCCTCTATTGTTGTTACCATCTATGTATTTCTGAATCGTTTCAGCAGATACTTGACCGTGTGTTCCTATGTAGTAACTTGGAGACCACAAATGCTTTCCCAAAAATTCTTTTTTTCGCAGTTCAGGGAATTTTTGAAATATTCTTTTTGTAGT
>NZ_MAFX01000056.1:0-66938 GCF_001683555.1 Methanohalophilus sp. DAL1
AAGGAAACTAAATCGCTTCCTTAAAAAGAAAGGTTCCCTTAAAAAACGCAAGGAAAAGGAAGTTATTATTAACAAGGTATTGCCCCGCATGGCGGAAAAACTGGCAGAAACACTTGACAGGGAAGTACCGGATATCAATCCTGTTGTTGCCAGGGTAATGGGCAACCTGCTCGTTGACAGGCAATATGATGATGGTAATACCAATGTATCCATCAGGACAAAGAATTTTGGAAGTAAGAAAGTAGAATTCAAATTACATGAGATGTTGCCTTTCCAGGTCGAGGCAACCCCGTCACCCAAAGTGGTCAGTATGGGCAATGATTATGATTACATATGGAAAATTGTTCTCAAACCAGGTGAGGCTTTTGCCGTCAATTACCAGTTACCTGACCCGTCGGATGTGAACTCGATCAGGGAGACACCTATTGTTGAAGGGGTTGAGGAAGAGATTGTTACAGGTGCCAGAGCGATAAAGGGGGTTGTATAATGGCTAAGAATGAACACCGTAAGGAGCATGACAGGCTTGCAGAGCAAAGGTTAACGGGTCTTGCATCGGAGTTGTATTCGCATTTTGTGGATGGAAAGATTCCTTATGTGAATATGCCCAGCAGAACCAAGAACAATATTGAATTTAATGAAAATAGTGATGTATGGGTGTATGGCGGCCGGGAGAGTGAAAGAAGTGCCAAGACCGTCAAAGGTGCATTCCAGTTATTGAAAACCTCTCATGTGCTTGATTTTCTTTTAAAGAACCATATCGGGAATAACCGTGGTTCAACTTTGAGGGAATTATACTATATTTCCGAGAACTGGGATATTGCCAAGTTCAAGGAACAACCCGAAAGTGATCGTCTGGTTGAGGACCTTGAGATTATTTCCAGTCTCCAGAGGGAATATTTCCACATGCGTCCCGAAGAAGACGGTGCTACACTTTTTGGTCCCCTGCAGCTGCGGGAAGAGACCAAGCGAGGGGACCGTGATATCCATTGCCAGGAGGATGTGGGTGAAAGTGGTTATCAGATCCCTTTCAATGTGGAGAATATCGATTTCATAGATCATGATGCCAAATTTATAATAGCGATTGAGACCGGTGGTATGTATGCCCGTTTGATTGAGAATGGTTTTGATGAACTAAATGATGCTATACTTGTACATCTCAAAGGCCAGCCCGCTCGCTCGACCCGGCGTATGATCAAGCGTATGAATGAGGAGCTGGGTATTCCAGTTGTGGTTTTTACTGACGGTGACCCCTGGTCCTATCGTATCTATGCTTCAGTTGCATACGGTGCCATCAAGAGTGCCCACCTTTCCGAGTTCATGGCAACTCCTGCAGCCAAGTTTGTCGGAGTGCAGCCTTCGGATATCGTGGAGTATGAATTGTCCACCGATAAATTGACCGATAAGGATGTCGATGCCCTGCGCAGTGAACTTACAGACCCGAGATTTGAAACCGATTACTGGAAAGAACAGATTAACCTGCAGCTTGATATTGGGAAAAAGGCAGAACAGCAGGCCTTTGCGGGCAAGGGTCTGGACTTTGTCACAAAGACATACCTGCCCGACAGGCTTTCAGATATGGGTATAATTTAAAGAAAATCATTCAAAGAATTTTGTGCGTTGCAGCAGTTCGTCAACACTCTTTTTTGTATGGAGGCCTTCCAGCATCCTGTCCCTGTCAATCCACATATCAGCCGCACTCTGAAGGCCGCTTGTTTTATGGGGGACATAATTAATGCCTTCATCAGGTGTGGCCAGACGGTCGGGAAATCCCATTTCCCCTATCTTCCATTCTTTCACGGACACCTGTGCCTCTGTTTTTGTTTGCTCGGTTTTCTCTTCTGACATGGCATCCCTTTTTGCATTTCCCTCAATATATAACTTACCTGGGTTTGCATCAGTAAACTTAATATTCCTCACTTCCCATTAGCGCAAAGGAGTTATTGCAAGTGACGCTGGTTCTTGGCATAGAGGGCACCGCATGGAATCTGAGTGCGGCTGTTGTTAATGAAGATGAAGTTGTCTGTGAGGTGACGCATACATATAAACCGGCAACTGGGGGCATTCATCCTAGAGAAGCGGCTCAACATCATGCCCGGTTTGCTTCCTGGGTGATGTCCAATCTTTTCGACGAACTGGCAGATAAAAGCATAAGTCCCAATGATATTGATGCAATCTCTTTTTCACAGGGTCCGGGTCTGGGTGCCTGTTTGAGGACCGTGGCAACTGCTGCCAGGGCTCTTTCCCTCTCCCTTGAAATTCCTCTGGTGGGGGTGAACCACTGCGTAGCCCATGTGGAGATTGGTAGGTGGAAAACACCTGCAAAGGACCCTGTGGTTCTCTATGCAAGTGGTGCAAATACCCAGGTACTGGCCTACAGGCGAGGAAAATACCGCGTATTCGGGGAGACTCTGGATATTGGTGTAGGAAATGCCCTTGACAAATTTGCCCGCAGCGCAGGCCTGTCCCATCCGGGTGGGCCGCAGATTGAGAGGTATGCAAAGGATTCGGTGAATTACGTAAACCTGCCCTATGTGGTAAAGGGTATGGATTTCTCTTTTTCCGGGCTTTCAACTGCAGCCACAGATGCCCTGCAAAAACATACGCTGGAGGATGTTTGTTATTCTCTGCAGGAGAATGCTTTTGCAATGCTTGTGGAGGTGACCGAGCGGGCACTGGCACATACAGGTAAGACTGAGGTGTTGCTTGGTGGTGGTGTCGGTGCGAACATGCGCCTGCGGGAGATGCTTGATATCATGTGTGATGACCGTGGTGCATCTTTTTATGTTCCTGAAAAACGTTTCATGGGAGATAATGGTGCTATGATCGCCTGGCTTGGTCTTCTTATGTATAAGGCAGGCGATACAATAGGGGTCGAAGATTCTCATGTAAATCCCAATTATCGTCCTGACATGGTGGATGTGACATGGCTGAAGGAGTAAATGAAATGGTCAGGGATGGTGCAGAGGCAAAGGTCATTCGGAAGAATAACCGTCTGGTCAAGAGTCGTATCCCCAAACGCTATCGTGTGCGGGAATTGGATGAGCGGATACGCAGGGAGCGCACCCGTGCAGAGGCCCGTCTGATATCACAAGCCCGCAGGGCCGGGGTGGCGACACCTGTTATCTATGATATTTATAATTCCACCATTGAGATGGACTACATTGAGGGTAAGCCATTAAAATATGTCATCTCTGAAGATTTGTGTGAAAAACTCGGGGAACTCGTGGGCAGGCTCCATGCTGCAGGTATAATTCACGGAGACCTTACGACCTCGAATATCATCTGGGATGGAAGCAGGATGTGGCTTATCGATTTCGGGCTTGCTTTCAGTGCAGAGGACCTCGAATCCCGTGGTGTAGATGTTCATGTGCTCTTCCAGACCCTTCAAAGTTCCCATCCCAACCATGAGGCACTCATAGATGCCTTCTGCAGGGGTTATTATCGCACTCTTGAATCTGCGAAAGATGTACTGGAGAGGGTTGTTGAAATTGAATCGAGGGGAAGATACTCCTGAGTAATCTTTATCATACATTTTTGTTCTTGTACAGTCATATATAATCTATTAATAGCCCATAGTGTGATACCATGCGCAAAATCGTATTCGTTACCGGTAACAGCGGCAAGTTCAGGGAAATCAAGGCAATCCTGGGACAGAGGGGGATTGAGGTCCTCCAGAACACTGATGGTTATCCTGAGTTGCAGGAGGATGATCTGGAACCAATCGCAGCCGAGGGTGCCCGCTGGGCCTGTGAAAAACTGGGAATGCCCGTGATGGTTGATGATTCCGGGCTTTTCATTGATGCCCTGAATGGTTTCCCTGGCCCCTATTCTGCCTTTGTGGAAGATAAGCTTGGCAATCCCAAAGTCCTGAAATTAATGGAGGATGAAGAAAATCGCAGTGCTTATTTCAAATCCGTTATTGGCTACTGTGAGCCGGGTAAAGAACCCCTGACGTTTACCGGTACTGTTGAAGGCAACATCGCCTATGAGGAAAAAGGAGAAGGTGGTTTTGGCTATGATCCTATCTTTCTGTATGGTGCCCGGACATTTGGTGAGATGGGAGATGAGGAAAAGAATAAAGTATCCCACAGAAAGCGTGCTGTGGACAGGTTTGTGGAATGGGTTGACTCAAATTTATGATTGGAGAAGTATTGCTCGAGCCGGTGCCCCATCACACCCTTTTATTTTTAGTGGCAGACAGACAAATCCATAATAACCCGGCTCAACCTTTTTAAGGTCCAGATTCTCAATAATATTGATTCCTTTTCCAAGCAAAATCCTGTGGTTATCCAGTCCTTCCCCGGAATCCATCGACTCAGAATCGATACCCACAGTCAGGAATCCTTTTTTTACAATCCATTCTGCAGCATCCGGGAGTATCTTTGCAAATTTTTGGTCTGATGATTCAGTTTTCAGCAATATGATTTCACTGCTTTTGTCTTTGAAGGAAAAAGTTTTTTCCATTTCATCATTTCCAATTTCGGTTTTCCCGGAATGATCGATCAGATAAGCCCTGCCCACAAGAGAGGCTAATTCCAATTCATCCACTGTGCGCCCACTCTCAAATATGTGAGCAGGAGCATCGATATGGGTTGCAGTGTGACTTCCCATTTCGAGTTTTGAGACACTGTATCCACAGGATTCGATGGAAGCAACTCTCTCGACAGTAACTTTTGGATCCCCCGGATAAACCCTGGTTTCAGGACCGATGGATTGTGTAATATCAATAATTTCCTATGTCATTTCAGATAAAAATCCTTGAATTTTCCAGCACCTGCTCTGCTTCATCCTTTTCAAGACCTGCTCCCATTGCCACTTTCAATGCAGTACTTGTTGTTATCAGGTCTGAAGGATGGTGAGAATCGGTATCCACTACCATTGTCGCACCGCTGAGTTTTGCGATTTTGGCAACATGGCCATTGGTGCGGTTATGTCCGCCTCTTGCGGTAATTTCCAGGCATACATTGTTATCCGCTGCAATTTTAGCTTCTTCTTTAGTGATAAATCCGGGATGTGCCAGGATATCTACATCCAGACATTGTGCAGCTGCACGGTTTGTGCCGGGCAAAACTGGTTCTACCGGACTTTCCCCGTGTACAACAACAATTTCGGCCCCCAGTTCTCTTGCAAGTTTTGCAAGGGATGCTATTTTTTCAGGGGGGACATGTGTTATCTCAATTCCGGGAAGCACCTTTATGTCCATTAGCTCTTCCAGGTATTTTGCCTTGGTAACACAGTTGAGGATGTGTTCTACATTGGTGAAATCGGCATGGTCTGTTAGGCCGATTGCCTCATATCCGAAGGTTTTTGCCCTGCGGACCTGCTCACTTGGAATAAGTTCTCCGTCGCTGAATATTGTATGTGTATGCAGATCTATCATGATAATTCCTGTTGTGTTTTGTACAAAGTATTTATTGTTTGCATTGATAATATCTTCTGTGATAGATGTCCATATTTTTATATCATATGCATGGAATGGATATCTAAATAATTCTTCATGTTGGAGATAATGAATGATGAATAATAAGTCAGGGATTCGCAGGTTGGTTCTGGATGTTCTGAAGCCACATAATCCTTCCATAGTTGAACTTGCAGGTGTGTTGGGTGATTTGGAAGGAGTTGATGGTGTCAATCTTAGTCTTTATGAAATGGATCAGAAAACCGAAAATGTAAAAATCACCCTGGAAGGGCTTGATCTTGACTATGAACTTATCCGTCAGGAAATAGAGAATATGGGTGCCGTGGTCCATAGCGTAGATGAGATTGCAGCCGGTAAAAAAATCATCGAAGAAGTGGAGACTCACCAGGATAGGTGATTCTCATTTTTCTTCTTCAGGACTCTCAAGTCTCTGTATAACATCTGCAAAAGCAAAATTGGGTTTTACATCTCTTACCTTTATGCGCACTTTTTCTCCTTTTTCAGTGTCACAGATGAATACTACAAACCCTTCCACAAAAGCAGTACCGTCGCCGCCGGATCCTATTCTTTCGATAACAACATCATATTCCTCCCCTCTCCTGATTGGTGCGGTAAGGAATTTTTTGCCTACGACGTATATTTCGGCACTTTCTGACCTTGAAGCCTCTGGTGAATGGGCCCGGACATAGGTAAATTCACCTTTTACTTTATCCAGGTATTCCTTGAACATATCTCCCTGGAATACTTTTACTACAAAATTTCCCTGGGGTTTAAGGATGCGGGTTGCACATTCAAGTGCTGATTCGGCCAAAGCGACGGAGCGTGCATGATCCAGGTTCCAGTTTCCGGAAAGATTGGGTGCAGCGTCACAGATAACAGTATCAGCTCCTTCTTCTCCTACTGCTTCCTTGATCTGATTTGCAGTCTCTTCCCGGGTAATATCACCACGAATTATGGTTATTCTGTCCATTGGCTTGATGCGCAATATGTCTACACCGACAACTTTCCTTTTCGTCAGTTCTCTTGCGACTTCAAGCCACCCACCCGGAGCGGCTCCGAGATCTACAACATCACTGTCTTCTCTGATTACATTAAACTTCTTGTTAATCTGCTGGAGTTTGTAAGCTGCCCTTGAGCGATAACCTTCGGCTTTTGCACGCCAGTAATATGTATCTCTTCTATGCCTTGCCATTGGATTGCTTCCTTCATTATATAAGTATAAAAGGTTATGCCTCTTTAAGTTCCTCTATTCGCGCACTCAATGAGAATATATTTTCCTCTATCTCGGTGAGTGCATCAGGAACCCATGTATCAAAATCGTAGTAAATATTTACAAGATCCATGTATTTTTCCTCCAGATCCTGTATGTATTCAGGTTCTGCAGGGGTCTGCACATCATTGATAAGGTTCTCCAGATGTGTGGTCCGCATCTTCAATCTTCTTTTAAAGCGTGTTGCTACTTTTCCCATATCCAGTTCTCTTTTTTCTAACCCAAGCAAATCGAGTGCATCACTCAGTTCCTGTGGGTATTCAGGAAACGCATCTGGCCCCAGAATAAAATATTCTGCCCCCTATGTGTTTTCCATTCCTATTATTTCTTCACAGGATACCTTTTCCAGAAAATGTCTGGAACAACCCTTTTCACACATCTTGAGTATATCTTCCTCTGCAGGGGGTTCATCATCCCTTGCATAGGTGATTTCCTGGGCAGTGCAGGTAATCTCGTGTATCGTGGCTGCTCCCAGTACATCAATTATCCCGGAAAGTTCTTCAATTGAAATCATGATTATTTCTGTATCATTTATGGCTTAATAATGTCATGCCCGTGACGTTCAAGTGGTTGTCAGGCTATTTTTAAATAATTGGATGGTTTACACTCTTCCATAACACAGGCGAAAATCATGCATTCTACACTATGGATCAAAGGAACTAAAAGTAAATCCCTTGAGGGTAAGACCGTTGTGCTGGCAGTTACTGGTAGTATTGCAGCCGTAAGGGTTGTGGAACTGGCACGTGAATTAATACGCAACGGTGCAAATGTCTATGCTGTGATGAGTGAAGCGGCCACGCGTATTCTCCATCCTGATGCATTACATTATGCTACCGGTCATGAAGTGATTACGGATATAACCGGAGGAGTGGAGCATGTGGGAATGTGCGGTATGCAGGGTATGGCAGACCTCTTATTGATAGCTCCGGCAACGGCGAATACTATTAGCAAAATCGCAATGGGAATTGATGATACGCCTGTAACAACTTTCGCAACCACTGCTATAGGTAGCGGGATGCCCACAATAGTTGTACCTGCAATGCATCAGTCCATGTATGACCATCCTGCGGTGCATTCCAATCTCGAAAAGCTTGGAAGTTATGACATCAGTTTAGTTGGTCCGCGTGTAGAGGAAGGGATTGCCAAGATAGCTTCAAATGATGATATTGTCCTGGCAGTTGAGCGGCAACTTATGGGGAAAAAACTTGCAGGCAAGAAAATAGTGCTGACATCCGGTGCAACTGCCGAAGCCATTGATCCTATCCGTATACTCACAAACCGGGCTTCCGGCAAAACCGGTCAGGAATTGGCCAGGGAAGCCTTCCGGCGGGGCGGGGATGTTACAATAATCCACAGGAATGAACTGGATGTGGATGGTATAAATGAGGTTTATGCAGAAAGTGCAGCCAGTATGCTGGATAGGTGCATGGAAGAAATAGACAGGGGATGCGATGTATTCATAAGCTCGGCTGCGATTTCGGATTATACACTTGATTCTTCAAGATCCAAAATAAAATCAGGCCAGAACCTTATTCTTGAAATGCATCCCACTGAAAAGATTTTGCCACAGGTACGAGGCAATCATCCCTACATAGTGATTGTGGGCTTTAAAGCTGAAACCGGTGTTGATGAAAAAGAGCTTGTGGGAAGTGCGGCCCGTATGCTTGAAGAATACGGTCTTGACATGGTAGTTGCCAATGATGTGGGGGGAGGGGGAATGGGCACCTCTGACAATTCCGTATATATCCTGCAGGAGGGTCTTTCACCATCTCATTATAGTGGGTCCAAACGTTACCTTGCATCTGTAATAATGGACCAGCTTGAGCAAATCCTGTTGTGAGGGTTTCTATGGACCCAAAACAAAAATGTGTAACATGCTTTGCTCCGGGACATATAACGGGTTTTTTCACAATCCATGAAAACGATGACCCGGCCTTGAAGGGCACTACGGGTTGTGGTGTAGTTCTTAACAGAGGGGTCACTGCAAAAGTAGGTGTGGGGCCCGATATTACAGAGACAGAGATATTCCTGAGTGGTTCAAGGAAACAAGCACCTGTAACTTCTCATCTGGTTGCCTCTCTCACCTGTGAACCTGTAAGGATAGAATCTCATGCTGATATCCCCGTAGGCTGTGGCTTTGGTGCTTCCGGTGCAGGTGCACTGGCAACTTCCTATTGCTTAAATGATCTTTTCTCATTGGGCCTGACTCAAAATGAACTCGTGGAAGCTGCTCATATTGCCGAAGTTGTAGGGGGAGGTGGACTGGGCGATGTGGAAGCCCAGGCACACGGCGGGATTGTCATCAGGAAAAGACCGGCTCCGATTACAAAAGGAGGCCTGCTGGATCGTATCGTTTCTTCCTCTTTTAGTGTACACTGTGTGGCTCTGGGTAAATTGTCTACAAAAACAACCCTTGACGATTCATCTATGACTGGAAAGATCAATATTGCTGGCAAAACCGCAATGAATAACTTGCTACAGAATCCGACAATTGAAGAATTTATGCGCCAATCCCGCAGTTTTAGTTTTGAACTGGGTCTTTTGAGCAAGGGGGCAAAAGACATTATCGAGGCTGTGGAAAATGTTGGTGGATTTGCTTCACAGGCTATGCTTGGAGATGCGGTTTTTGCTATTGCTGGCCCGGAGTGTACCGATGCTGTCATCAGGGATACGATAAGTGAATTCGGTACAGTATTTAGCAGTACAATTGCAGGTACTTATTGACATCTCTGCAAATTCTATCTTTTTCTTTCATATTGACATAAGAATTATTGCAAAAAGGGCGGATATCACTCCTAACCACTGTCTGGGGGCAAGTTTTTCTTTTAGTATAAAATATGCAAGCAATACCGTGATACCCGGGCTTAATGAGGATAGAATTGTGGTAATATCCAGTCTGCCTGCTTCTGAAGCCAGGGTAAAGAATGTACCTCCTCCGGTATTGAAAAGTCCTGCAAGAACAATTACAGGCAGTACGTCAATGGAAGGGGGTTTCACTTTTACTGATCCTGTCAGTGTGACAAAACCTACAAACATCAATAAGGCTGTTCCTCTGGCAAAGGCCAGTGGCCAGAATATGGCAGTTTCACTGAAATTATCTATGGATATAAAAAAGAGTCCAAAGCCCATTCCCGCTAGAAAAGGATACTTCAGGTCATTTATTTTGACTTTTGGTCCGTTATCCATACTGACAATAAGCCACACTGCTATAAAAGCGAAAATGAATCCTGCAATTCGCAGGATTTCCGGAAATCCTTCATAAAACGCAGAGTAAATTACCGGGACAATGGCCGATATCATTGCAGCCACCGGGGCAACTATACCCATTTTTCCTTCAACCAATCCCTGATAGAGGGCTAACAATCCGGATGTTCCAAAAAAACCTGCAAGACATCCCCATAACAATTTACTTAATGGGGGCAGGTTTTCTGAGAAAACAAATGCGAGTATTGGAAAAAGTACAACTCCTACAATCTGGGTTACCAGAACTACTGAATATACGTTAGTGCGCCTTGAAGCACAACCACCGGTGAAATCCCCCGCCCCCCAGGAAACGGCAGATGCAAGGCCAAAAAAGATTGCCATAAGTTCAACAGGGATCATTTTGGATTCTCCGGTTCATTTGTGGATTCACATTGGCTGATTGGTGTATTTGGTGTTAAATCTGCGCTTTAGTCGATAGATTGAAGTAGTCTTCAGGTGAGATTATTCATAAAATTAGCTGCAGATAACCACGTCTGAATCTCATATCTGGATTTCCTTGCAGGATTGCAATTTGATATTTTGTATCCGGAGGCATTTAATGACAGGCATCACACTAAAACAAAGATTTTTAGATTCCCTTGCAGGAAAGGATGTTGACAGGGTACCGGTCTGTTCGGTTACCCAGACAGGTACAATTGAACTGATGGAAGCCACGGGCAGCCATTGGCCGGAGGCACATTATGATGCTGAAAAAATGGCTGCACTGGCTATAGGTGGGTATGAGGTGGCCGGTCTGGAAGCCGTACGTTATCCTTTTGACGGTACGGCCATAGCCCAGACCCTGGGATGCACAATAAAGGAAGGAACTTTTGATTCACAGCCATCTGTTCTTGACAATCCCTGTAGCAATAAGGAGGATGTAGGGAAATTCAATCTCCCTGATAATTTCCTGGAAAGCGAACGCATATCCACCATACTGGATGCCACGAAAATTGTCCGGGAAAGGGTTGGGGAAGACATTCCTGTTGTTGCAGGCATGCTTGGTCCTGCTGCGATTGCTATCTCTCTTGTGGGTGCAAAGAATTACCTTATGTGGTCCCTCACGGAGCCGGAAATTATGCGTGAACTGCTCGGTATGGGTGTAGAAGTATGTGTGAAATATTCAAATGCCCTTTTCGAAAGGGGTGCGGATGCAATCTGTATGCCGGATTCCGAAGCAGGACCTGATTTGCTACCTCCAGATATCTTTGAATCCCTGGTTCTTCCGGAATATGGCAAAATCTGTGCCGGCACTGATGGGCCAATGATATTGCATATGTGCGGAGATGCCACTGCAATCCTTGAACCTATGGCTTGTTCCGGATTTGAAGGATTGAGTATTGAAGAAAAAGTGGATGCCAAATATGCCAAAAGGATAATTGGGGACAGGGCTTGTTTAATAGGCAACGTCTCGCCTGTAGATATCCTCCTTTCGACTCCTGCGGAAGAAGTGAAAAGACAGGCTAAGATGTGTCTTGAAGACGGTGTGGATATTCTTGCCCCGGGTTGTGGACTTGCACCATATACTTCGCTTGAGAACCTGAAAGCCTTCGTGGAAGCAAGGGACGAGTACTATAAGGGTTTAAATCCCGAGTTATAAGAAGGTGCAAATACCTGTTTTTCTTTTGAAGCAACAATTAATTGGTCGATTTATATTTGTTCTGATTATTGAGGTGTAAAAAATTGACTGGCATTCCCCGAACACATCCTCGTTATCATTCCCTGATTGCAAGGGAAAATATTGTTGAAGGTGTGAATAAAGGTATTACGAGTATGCAGGGTCTTGTGGCTCAGGGCAGAGGTGAATGTTTTGACTACCTGCTTGGTGAAAGGACTGTTCCTTCGGCTTTACTTGCAGAAAAGATAGCTTCTGCATTGCTTCTCCTGGCAGATAGACCGGTCATTTCGGTAAATGGCAATACATCGGCCCTTGTCCCTGAAAAAATGGTTGAGCTTGCATCTGTCACAGGAGCATCCCTTGAAGTCAATCTCTTTCACCGTACCGAGGAGAGAGTTTCTCGTATAATCTCTCATCTGGAATCCTTTGGTGCGACCCGTGTGCTTGGGGTACGAGGGGATGGCAGGCTTGATCTTGAACATGCCCGGGCTATTGTGGACCAGGAAGGAATCTACAGTGCAGATGTGGTTCTTGTTCCCCTGGAGGACGGGGATAGATGCCAGAAATTGGTGGAGATGGGTAAAACTGTTATTGCAATCGATTTGAATCCATTTTCACGCACATCAAAGACAGCCACCCTTACGATTGTGGACAACGTGAGCCGTGCGATGGTAAATCTAATCAGTTATTCCCGGCAGTTTGGAAACTGTAGTCATGAAGAGCTTGAGCAAATTGCAGGGGATTTTGATAACGCTACATTTCTCAGAGAAGCTGTTGGAGAACTAATGGAGAATCTTAAGAATCAGTGAAGGTGATCATTTATGGATATTATTGAAATTACAAGAGATTATGTGTCAGATGTACTCTCCGATGAACCCGGTAGCCATGATATGGGTCACGTGGAGCGGGTCGAATCCCTTTGCATGTATATAGGGGAAAAGGAAGGGGGAAATCCTGATGTATTGAGGCTTGCTGCCCTATTGCATGATGTGGGTTTTGTTCGCGAACATGAGGAAGGCGGTGATCATGCATTGTATGGTGCTGAAATCGCAGATTCTTTTCTGGCTGACAAAGAAGTTGATGAAAAAACCATTGAACACGTTGTATCCTGCATACGTACTCACAGATTCAGCCGGGGTATGATTCCCGAATCAATCGAAGGGCAAATTCTACAGGATGCGGATAGGATTGATGCCCTGGGTGCGGTAGGTATTTTCAGGTCACTGGTTTCAATGGGGGCTTTGCGAGGCTTAAAACATGCCAATGGTACTGTGAAGGAAAGTTCCATGAATGCCTATGCACAAAATCCTTTTGAAGGTTTTGAAGAATATATGGAAAGGAAGCCTTTTAAGATAATGGACAGTCTGAATACATGCACTTCCAGGGATATTGCAACAGAAAGGCTGAAAATTATGGAAACTTTCCTTGAACAGCTCAAAAAGGAAGTTTATTGATATTGGAGGGGTTTTATGGTTGATATTTTGATCAAGAACGGTCACGTCCTTACTATGGATCCTGATTCAGGAGATCTCAAAAAAGGGGAGGTTGCCATTGAAAATGGCAGGATTGTCTATGTGGGTCTCTCTTATAATGGCAAGGCAGACAAAATAATAGATGCAAGCGGTTCGGTGGTCATGCCCGGTCTGGTAAATACCCATAATCATGCAGGAATGACACTTTTAAGGGGTTATGCCGATGATCTGCCCCTTGCAGAATGGCTTGAGGATTATATCTGGCCTGTGGAAGAAAAATTGGGGCCGGAAGAAATCTATGCAGGGGTTAGGCTGGCATGCCTGGAGATGATAAAATCCGGAACAACCACCTTTGCTGACATGTATATTCATGAGCAGGCAGCTGCTCGTGCAGTTGAGGATTGTGGTATGCGTGCAGCCCTTTCCTATGGTATGATTGATTTTGGAGATCCTCAAAGGGCAGCATCTTCCCTGTTAAAAGGCAGGAATTTTGTAAAGGATTTCAATGGTGCAGCCAATGGGCGCATATCTGCTATGTATGGTCCACATGCCCCTCATACCTGCTCTCAGCAATTCCTGCGGGATGTGCGTAAGCAGGCTCGCAAGGATGGTGTAAAAGTTCATATCCATGTGCTTGAAACCGAAGCTGAACTGAACCAGATGAAAGAGAAGTATGGCAAGTGTTCGGTCAACATGCTTCATGACATTGGTTTTTTTGACAGTGATGTACTTGCTGCTCATTGTATCTGGCTTTCAGAGGGAGATATGGACATTTTGGCTGAAATGGGAGTTCATGTGAGTCATGATCCAGTGAGTAATATGAAAATGGCAGCAGGGATCGCACCGGTGCCAAAGCTGCTTGAAAAGGGTGTGAATGTATCCCTGAGTACGGATGGATGTGCTTCAAACAATAATCTTGATATGTTCGGGGTAATGAAAATGGCCGCCCTTCTTCATAAAGTTGACAGTATGGACCTAACTGTCATTGATGCCCGGAAAGTGCTTGAGATGGCCACTGTAAACGGGGCAAAGGCACTTGGAATTGAGGCCGGTATGATCAAGGAAGGCTACTATGCCGATTTGATTGTTGTGGATATGAAACGTCCGCATCTCACTCCATTGTATGATATCGATTCGCATCTTGTATATTCGGCTCTTGGTAGTGATGTCACAACAGTGTTGGTGGATGGAAAAGTGCTCATGGAAAACGGTCAGGTTCTATGTATGAATGAATATGAGATAATGGTGGAAGCTTCTAAAGCTGCGAAAAAGACTGACAGTCAGCATCTGATTGATGTTCTGGGTTTGCAGGATTATTCAGATGATCAGTAATTTTATCCACTATATAACTTTTAATATTGAACGTCTGTGGCTACAATCAGGTGGCTCTCTTTCAATACCTACTCGCAATATTTGGCTAGAGATCCATAAAAACAGATTCTATTTATTATTTTTGAAGTGAAATATATATCTGCTTTCTTATATTCTGTAAAAATAATTTAAAAACCTTCAATTTGGAAACACATATATAGTATGGCGTAGTATGTGATGTCAATCAATTACGATTAAAATTATGGTGGAATTATTATGTTCGTGGTAAACAATGATTTCCATTGATCCTCGAACTTCCCACTATATTATGCTATAGGGATGTTACAGTGTGGAATTATCCATTCTTGACATTTGATTGCGAATTCAAATCTAAATGTATGTCCGTTCATCCGGGCCTTTAACGTATCCGTTCAATCGGACCTTATAACGTATCCGTTCAATCGGACCCTTAGTGTATCCGTTCAATCGGACCCTTAGTGTATCCGTTCAATCGGACCTTTAAGATAAAACAGGAGTGTGAAAATGAGCAAACTCAAATATGACCACGTATTTACTTCAGAAGCAGTCGGGGCAGGGCATCCAGATAAGATATGTGATCAGGTGTCTGATGCAGTTCTGGATGCATGTCTGGAAGTTGATCCTGACAGTCGTGTGGCATGTGAAACACTTGTAGCCCATGACCTTGTGGTAAATGCAGGTGAAATTACCTGTAAAGGTATGGAACAGATTGATACAGAGAGTATAGCACGTGAAGTTGTTCGTGATATAGGGTATGATCATAAGGACCTTCTTTTCTGGGACAAATCCTTTGAATACATTTCAAAAATCCACGAACAATCCCCTGATATTTCTATGGGAGTTACCGAGGGCACTGGGTTATATGAAGAACAGGGTGCAGGGGACCAGGGTATGATGTTTGGTTATGCTACCAATGAAACAGATGAATATATGCCTGCTCCAATTGCATTTAGCCACAGGTTACTCCGGTATCTGGATTCTATCCGTAAGGAAGGTAGGGTGTCCTACTTAAGACCGGATGCCAAATCACAGGTTTCAGTGAAATATGTAAATGGAAAACCAGACCACATAACAGCTGTAGTTATATCACAGCAGACTGACGACATCCCACTTGAAACAATTCGTAATGACATGGTAGGATTTATCAATGAAGTCCTTGAGCCAACCGGCATGTTGAGGTCAGACACCGAGTATTACATAAACCCAACAGGCGGATTCGTTCTAGGAGGTCCCTATGCAGATGCAGGACTTACCGGACGTAAGATAATTGTGGATACTTATGGAGGAGTGGGCAGCCATGGTGGGGGAGCTTTCTCGGGTAAAGATCCTTCCAAGGTTGATCGCTCAGCAGCATACTATGCAAGATATGTCGCCAAAAACATAGTTGCAGCAGGTCTTGCTGATAAATGTGAAATCCAGGTGGCCTATGCCATTGGTGTCGCAAAGCCTCTCAGTATCAATGTTGATACCTATGGTACAGGTGTAGTAGAAGATCAGGAAATCCAGAATGTACTGGAATCCGGTGAAATATTTGATTTCAGACCGGCAGCCCTGATAGAAGATCTGAATTTACTGCATCCTAAAGGGTGGTCATACAGGCAGGCATCTTCTTATGGCCATTTTGGCAGGAATATTTTCCCCTGGGAACAGCTTGACAAGGTGGATAGCCTCAAAGGAAAATTCAATCTCAACGTAGTGAAATGATTTTTAATTATTGGTGAAAACATGGTTACAAATAAGGATTATAAAGTTAAGGATATTGGACTTGCTGACGCAGGTCGCAAGCAGTTAGATATAGCTGAACAGGAAATGCCGGGTCTTATGGCCACACGTGAAAAGTACGGGCCTATGAAACCACTTAAAGGAGCACGTATAAGTGGCAGTCTTCACATGACTGTTCAAACTGCAGTACTTATTGAAACACTGGTTGAACTCGGTGCAGATGTGCGCTGGGCGTCATGTAATATTTTCTCGACCCAGGATGAAGCAGCAGCTGCAATAGCAGAAACAGGTGTTCCGGTTTTTGCATGGAAGGGTGAAACACTTGATGATTACTGGTGGTGCACCAAACAGGCATTGACCTGGCCAGATGGTAAAGGCCCCAATCTCATTGTGGATGATGGTGGAGATGCCACCCTGATGATGCATCGTGGGTATGCAGTAGAAGATGATCCTTCAATCCTTGATGAACCTACAGACAACAAGGAACTTATAGCCCAGAACGAAGTGCTTAGAAAATCCCTGAAGGAAGATCCTCAATTCTGGCATAAAGCGGTTGCTGATTGGAAGGGTGTGTCCGAGGAAACAACCACCGGTGTGCACAGATTGTATCACTGGGAAAGGAAGGGAGATCTTCTTGCACCTGCTATAAATGTCAATGACTCTGTAACCAAAAGTAAATTCGATAATGTTTACGGATGCAGGGAATCTCTTGTGGATGCCATTAAACGTGGTACTGATGTGATGATTGCAGGTAAGGTCGCAGTAGTCTGTGGCTATGGTGATGTCGGTAAAGGCTCAGCAGCAGCACTTGCCAATCACAAAGCAAGAGTGATTATTACAGAAACCGATCCAATCTGCGCACTGCAGGCATTGATGGAAGGATACTCTGTTATGACTGTTGAGGATGCACTACCCTACGGGGATATTTACGTGACCACAACAGGAAACTGTGATGTCCTCACAACCGAACACATGTCTAACATGAAAGACCAGGCAATCGTCTGTAATATAGGCCATTTTGATAATGAGATTCAGGTTGATGCACTTAACAAGATGGATAATGTGAAAAAGGTCAACATCAAGCCACAGGTAGATGAATACCAGTTCCCGGATGGGCATTCTATATATGTGCTGGCAGAAGGCAGGCTTGTCAATCTGGGTCTTGCAACAGGTCACCCGAGTTTTGTCATGTCCAACAGTTTCACAAACCAGACACTTGCACAGATCGATCTCTGGGAGACCCCAAAGGAAGTGGGTGTTTATCGATTGTCAAAAGTGCTGGATGAAGAGGTCGCAAGGTTGCACCTTGAAAAACTGGGTGCTAAATTGACCAAGATGTCACAGGAACAGGCTGAATACATCGGTTTCCCTGTTGAAGGGCCGTACAAACCAGAACACTACCGGTACTAAATAATTAAGTTATGGATGTTTTGATGAGGGCTGCCAGGGTGGGAGTCCTTATTTTATTTCACTTAATTCATTCTGTATTCATGAATGCATGAGCCAGGCGAATAGCAACAATCGACTGTATTTGTAAATATACTACATAAATAACAATAGGAGGATCTACATGAACCAATATGAAAAACAGGATTTTGGAGAGAATCCAATAGAAGTAAGGGAATCTGACCATTATGAGGAAGAGTATGTTCCTGGATTTGTTGATAAATGGGACGAACTCATCGATTGGGAAAGCCGTGCCAAGAGCGAAGGGGACACTATCATAAACATCCTGAAAGAAAGGGGTGTTAAGAAAGTACTCGATGTGGCAACAGGCACCGGTTTTAACTCTGTTCGTTTACTTGAGGCAGGTTTTGATGTCGTAAGTGCAGATGGCAGTGCAGAAATGCTTGTCAAGGCCTTTGATAATGCCCGTGATCATGGGTATTTGATGAGGACCGTTCAGGCTGATTGGAGATGGATGAATAAAGATATCCATGACAAATTCGATGCTGTTATATGTCTGGGTAATTCATTTACACACCTTTTCGATGAAGACGACCGCAGAAAAGCTCTGGCTGAGTTTTATACGCTGTTGAAACATGATGGTGTATTGCTTCTTGACCAGCGTAACTATGATGCCATACTGGATGATGGTTATTCCAGTAAACATGCCCATTATTACTGTGGTGATACTGTATCAGTCTATCCGGAACATGTTGATGAAGGGCTTGCCCGCTTCAAATATGAATTCTCGGATGGTTCTGTCTACAATCTCAATATGTTCCCCTTGAGAAAAGATTACACCAGGCAACTTCTGCATGAAGTTGGTTTCCAGAAAATAAACACCTTAGGGGATTTCCAAGAGACCTACAAAGAGGATGAGCCTGATTTCTTCCTCCATGTTGCAGAAAAAAATTAAAAAATATGGGAAGATGAATTCAACATGTCTGAAAACCAAAAAACCGCAGTAGATAAAGCACAGGAATACTACAACAGCGATGACGCCGACAATTTTTACTTTACCATTTGGGGCGGCGAGGATATCCATGTTGGTCTCTATAATTCAGAAGATGAACCAATATTTGACGCCAGTCGACGTACAATTGAAAGGATGGCATCAAAAATAAGCAATCTGGATAAGGATAGTAAGATTCTGGATATCGGAGCTGGTTATGGTGGAGCTGCCAGGTATCTGGCCAAAAAATATGGATGTCAGGTAGTTGCTCTTAATTTGAGTGAAGTAGAAAATGAACGCGACCGAAAAATGAATGAAGATCAGGGTCTTGACCATCTTATAACAGTTGTTGATGGTAGCTTTGAAGAAATTCCCTATCCCGATTTCTCTTTCGATGTAGTGTGGTCCCAGGATGCAATCCTTCATAGTGGTAATCGTGAACAGGTTCTCAAAGAAGTTGCCCGTGTGCTGAAAAGTGGCGGAGATTTTGTATTTACTGATCCGATGCAGACTGACGATTGTCCGGAAGGGGTCTTGCAACCAATACTGGACCGTATCCATCTGGAATCTCTCGGTTCACCCGGTTTTTATCGGGAATCTGCCAAAAAGTATGGTATGAAGGAAATTGAATTTGAGGAACATGCTTCCCAGCTGCCGACTCATTATGGAAGAGTGTTGAAAGAAACTGAAAGCCAGGAAGATGAGCTCTCCAGGGTAGTCAGTCAGAACTACATCAATAATATGAAACAGGGTCTCAATCACTGGGTACACGGTGGTAATAACGGATATCTTACCTGGGGTATATTCCACTTACGTAAAAAATAATTGGAATAATTACCTTTTTTTATTTTCATATGGATGGTCTATAATTCAAACTAGAATCATAATTTAGGAGTACATATAAATGGACAAAGCTTTAATTTGTGGATCTTTTGCTTTTGATAATATCATGGTTTTTAATGACCAGTTCAAGAATCATATTTTGCCGGATAAAGTGCATATATTAAATGTGTCATTCCTTGTACCTGAACTGCGTCGTGAGTTTGGAGGTTGTGCGGGAAACATAGCCTATAATCTCAAGTTACTAGGTGGTAATCCCCTCCCGATGGGGACGGTTGGTACAGATTTTGAGGATTATGCAAAATGGATGGATGAGAAGGGTATCAACCGGGAACATGTGAATGTGGTTGATGGCACATTTACAGCACAGGCTTTCATTACAACAGATATGGATGACAACCAGATAACTGCCTTCCATCCCGGGGCAATGAACTATTCTCATAATTATTCAGTACTTGATGTAAATGATCCTGCGGTGGGCATTGTATCACCGGATGGCAGGGAGGGTATGATTCAGCACGCACGGGAATTTGTGAGTGCGGGTATACCTTTCATCTTTGACCCCGGTCAGGGCCTGCCTATGTTTGATGGTGATGAATTGATGGAATTCATAGAGCAGGCTACCTGGTTGACAGTTAACGACTATGAGTGGCAATTGATTCAAGAGAGGACTGGCAAGAGTCAGGAGGAGATATCTGCAAAGCTCAAAGCTCTTATAGTTACAAAAGGTCCGGAAGGTTCATTGATCTATAAAGACGGGGAGGTAATCCAGATTCCTGCTGCCAAACCAGCTGCTTTGCAGGATCCCACGGGTTGTGGGGACGCATATCGTGCTGGCTTGCTCTATGGTCTAACAAATGACCTGGATTGGGAAACCACAGGACGGATTGCATCTTTGATGGGTGCTATAAAAATTGAACACCAGGGTACCCAGAACCATCACTTTAAGCTAGCAGATTTCAAGAGACGTTTCAAGGAAGCCTTCGGTACGGTCTTTTAAACAAAATCGGACTAATTTCAGGTGGAAGAAGTTCTGGTCTATTACACCATAATTTCTTCTTATTTTGTTTATTTGGAGCTATTTGTATTTGTATTGATGGGGTTGCTTATGTTGCAATTACACATGCAAATGATTTGGGAATTTTGGGGTTATTTGCATTTGTGGTTAATTTACAAGTGCGGGTTGCAATATTGCAACCTGTCGTGACGTCTATGGTTGCATTAATAAGGTTTAAGTATTTTACAGACAAAGTATATTCATTCATCAGTTTTTGTTTTTCCCAAATATTGTCGGTGTTTCCTTTGTGTGGGATTAGAAATTGTAAATAGTTTTTCTATAGAATCATTATCAAATGAGGTATTGTATGATCGATGAGGGACTTATTGAATCTGGTGAACAAAAGATCGAGTGGGCCAGGAATCATATGCCTGTTCTTTCTATAATCAGGAAGGAATTCGAAGAAGAAAAACCTCTGAAAGGTCACAGGATAGCAATGGCACTTCATGTAGAGGCAAAGACCGCCGTATTGGTAGAAACCCTTGCTGCAGGAGGCGCCGAGATTGCTATTACCGGTTGCAATCCTCTGAGTACGCAGAATGATGTGGCTATGGCTCTGGATACGAAGGATAATATCGATTGTTTTGCAAAATATGATTGTTCCAGCAAGGAATATTACGGCTCTATTGACAGAGTACTTGATATTGATCCGGATATAACCATCGATGACGGTGCGGACCTGATTTTTAAGCTTCATACGGAAAGGACCGAACTCCTTGATTCAATACAGGGTGGGTGTGAGGAAACTACCACAGGAATCCATCGTCTCAAGGCAATGGAAGCGGAAGGAGCCCTGAGGATGCCGGTAATTGCCGTAAATGACGCTATGACCAAATTCCTTTTTGATAACCGTTATGGTACGGGGCAATCTTCCTGGGATGCGATCATGAGGACTACCAACCTGTTAGTGGCGGGTAAGACCGTTGTCATTGGTGGCTATGGCTGGTGTGGTCGTGGTGCTGCGATGCGGGCTTCAGGTCTGGGTGCAAATCTCATTGTGACGGAAGTGGATCCAATACGTGCTCTTGAAGCAAAAATGGATGGCTTCAGGGTCATGCCTATGCAAAAAGCCGCTCTTTATGGTGATATCTTTGTGATGACTACTGGGAACACTGATGTACTGAACAGGGATCATTTTGAGTTGATGAAAGATGGTGCAATACTTGCCAATTCCGGGCACTTCAATGTGGAAATAAATCTGGAAGATCTTGTTGCATTGTCTTCTTCAGTAAGGGATGTCAGGAAAAATATCAAAGAATATACGGTAGGCGGTAAACACATTAATGTTCTTGCCGATGGCAGGTTGGTAAATCTTGCTGCAGGCGATGGTCATCCGGCTGAAGTGATGGATATGAGTTTTGCGAACCAGGCCCAATGTGCGCGTTATATTGCCGAGAATAAACTCGACATAGGGGTGCATGCGGTACCTTATGATCTGGATGTGCGTGTGGCCAGGCTGAAACTGGAATCTCTTGGTGTCGAAATAGACTCATATTCCCCCAAACAGGCAGAATATATGGGTGGCTGGGAATGTGGAACATAAACAGCTAACTTTGTAAAGTCCGGAAATGATGCTATATATATCTTGTTTGTAGTAGTGTCCTACTGCTTCTTTATTTTCCGCAATTATGGTTCATTTTTATGCGTTGGAGGCATTTGATTTTCGGTAGAAGTGCCCTCTACAATAAACCTTATATACAATGCCACTCATGTATTGGCGCTGCCTAAGGGTGGCATAAATGGTGTATGCAGCAAATATTGTGGGCTCGTAGCTTAGTCAGGCAGAGCGTCTGGCTTTTAACCAGACGGTCTAGGGTTCAAATCCCTACGAGCCCGCCACAAAATTATGGGAAACATTTACCTGCAGATTTTTTAGGAGGATATTATTTGAGTAAGTTCAGCCTGCTTGATCATGAATTCATTCCCCGTCATGAAATTATTGATGAGGATGAAATAAAATCTGTTCTTAAAGAGTATAATATTGGTAGGGAACATCTACCTAAAATCAAGATAGAAGATCCTGTTATTAAAGAAATTGGTGCTGAAGTGGGAGACGTAGTAAAAATTACCCGCAAAAGCCAGACTGCAGGAGAGGCCCCCTATTATCGGTATGTAATTGAATGACATGCATGACTAATATTCGCCGGGTTTCTGTCCCGTTCATTGATTTTGTTCTCACGCTTACATTCGCATGCGCTACGTTGTTTGCCTGAATATTCTATATTAACTTAAAAGAAGGTGCTAGCATCGCTTTGGATACCAGTTTTCTGTCGGAAGCCTATTTTACAAGGGATAAAATCGTACAACACCACATCGATTCATATAACAAATTTTTAAACAACGGTCTTCAGAAAGTTATCGATGAACAACATGTCATCGAGACTGACATTGAGGATATATACGTCAAATTAGGCCGCATCAGAGTTGAAAAACCGGTTGTCAAGGAGGCGGATGGTGCAATTGAAAACCTCTACCCCAATGAGGCCAGACTCCGCAACCTTTCTTATTCTGCTCCTCTTTTCCTCGAAATGTCCGTGGTCAAAGATGGAGAAGAATCCGAACCAAGGGAAGCCAAAATTGGACAACTACCGGTTATGATCAAATCCGAGATCTGTAATCTTGTTGGAATCGATGATGAGGAAATGATCGAACACGGAGAGGATCCGCTTGATCCAGGAGGCTACTTTATCGTTAATGGTACCGAAAGGGTAGTTATGACCCTGGAGGATCTTGCACCCAACAAGATACTGGCCGAAATCGGAGAGCGTTATGGAGATCGTATAGAAGTTGCAAAGGTTTTCTCCCAGCGCAGAGGTTACAGGGCACTTGTGGTGGTTGAAAGAGGCAGGAAAGCCCTGCTGGAAGTTTCCTTCCCCTCCATCTCCGGAAGGATTAATTTCATCACTCTTCTCAGGGCTCTTGGTGTTGAAACAGATGAAGATGTCGTCAAAACGGTTTCAACAGATCCGGAAATAATGAAGTTCATGTTCGAAAACCTCGAAGAGTCGGAAGTAGATACAGTAGAAGAAGCGATTGAGAAGATTGGTATGAAGGTGGCCTCCGGCCAGGCAAGCGAGTATCAGGTCAAGAGGGCAAATTATGTTATCGACAGGTATCTGCTTCCACATCTAGGTAATGAACCGGAGGACAGGGTGGCAAAAGCCCATTTCCTGGGTCGCATGGCCGAATCATGTTTTGAACTGGCTCTTGACCGTCGTAGTGCGGATGATAAGGATCACTATTCCAACAAGCGCCTGAAACTAACGGGTGACTTGCTGGAAGATCTTTTCAGGGTGGCATTCAACCGCCTGACACGTGATGTCAAATACCAGCTTGAAAGAGCAAATATGAGGAACAGGGAATTGAATGTTTCTACATTGGTTAGGGCAGATGTCCTTACAGACCGCCTCCAGCATCCACTTGCAACAGGTAATTGGGTTGGAGGAAGGAGTGGTGTATCCCAGTTGCTTGATCGTACTGATTATATCTCTACACTTTCCCACCTCAGGCGAGTAATATCTCCTCTTTCCAGGGCACAACCTCACTTTGAAGCCCGTGATCTGCACTCTACTCAGTGGGGCAGATTGTGTCCTTCAGAAACACCAGAAGGTCCCAACTGTGGTTTGGTGAAAAATTTTGCCCAGATGGTGGAACTATCCACAGGGGTGGATGATTTCGATAAAGTGAAAAATGTTCTTTATGGACTTGGTGTGGCACCGGTGCAGTTTCATGTGCCTGAAAAGATCCTTAAGTATTCCAATGAGATAGGAATTGATGCAGAGGAACATGAAATGCCAGTAGATGATTTGATCAAATCCCCCGGATATCAGGATATTACTGATCATAGTGGTAAGAAATCTCTCGGTAATGGGAAGGTGATTCTTGGTGACTGATGCCAAAGTATTCCTGAATGGTGAATTAATAGGCACGCATCCTGATCCTGTCAATCTTGTGGAAGATATTCGCAAGCAAAGAAGGGCCGGTATGCTTTCCAGACAGATAAATGTAGCTCTTTACGAAGATATTCATGAAGTGATCATCAATTCCGATATAGGTAGGGCAAGAAGGGCGCTTGTAGTAGTGGAAAACGGCTCGCCTCTTGTTACTGAAGACCATATTGACAAGCTCAAAAGCGGAGATTTGACGAGTGCAGATCTCATCCGGCAGGGTCGTATTGAATACCTGGATGCCGAAGAAGAAGAAAATTCATATGTAGCTCTCTATGAGAGTGATATCACTCCCAAACACACACACCTTGAAATAGATCCCTCTCTGATTCTGGGTATCTGTGCAGGTATGGTCCCTTATCCGGAACATAATGCATCCCCCAGGATTACCATGGGTTCGGCTATGATCAAACAATGTATTGGGGTGTCCACTTCCAATCTGAAACTCAGGCCTGATACTCGTGCACACGTGTTACATTACCCCCAGAAAGCACTCACACGCACACAGACATGTGAATCAATTAACTTTGATGAAAGGCCTGCGGGTCAGAACTTTGTTGTGGCTGTAATGTCCTATGAAGGTTATAATATTGAAGATGCGCTGGTTTTTAACAAAGGATCCATTGAAAGAGGTCTGGGTAGAAGCCACTTCCTCAGGACTTTTGAGGGCGAAGAACGTCGTTATCCCGGTGGGCAGGAAGATAAATTTGAGATTCCCGATTCGGAATTCAGGGGTGCACGTAGTGCGGAAGCCTATGCGAACCTGGATGTTGACGGGCTTGTCAATCCGGAGACCACAGTTGGGCCTAATTCAGTATTGATCGGTAAGACCAGTCCTCCGCGTTTCCTTGAAGAACAAACGGATTTCGGTATCACCGTAGAACAGAGAAGGGAAAGTGCAATCACCATGCGCTCCAATGAAAAAGGTGTGGTTGATACTGTTCTGCTTACTGAATCCATTAACGGTACCAGGCTCACCAAGGTAAAGGTCAGGGATCAAAGGATTCCTGAGATTGGTGACAAGTTTGCTTCAAGGCACGGTCAGAAAGGAGTAATCGGACTTATAGTTCCATATCACGATATGCCCTTCACAGAATCCGGAATGGTTCCGGATCTGGTAATCAATCCTCATGCAATCCCTTCACGTATGACAGTTGCACATGTTCTGGAAATGATCGGTGGTAAAGTAGGATCTGTAGAAGGAAGACGTATCAATGCAACTGCCTTTTCCGGAGAAAAAGAAGATGACCTGCGTGCAGGTTTACAGAAACATGGTTTTTCGCACACCGGTAAAGAAGTCTTTTATGATGGTGTGACCGGTAAAAAGGTCCAGGCCGATATATTTGTTGGTGTTATTCTTTATCAGAAGCTACACCACATGGTAGCATCCAAGATGCATGCAAGGTCCCGTGGCCCAGTTCAGGTTCTCACACGCCAGCCAACCGAAGGACGTGCCCGTGAAGGTGGTCTGCGATTTGGTGAAATGGAAAGGGATGTACTTATTGGTCATGGTGCAGCGATGACCCTTAAGGAAAGATTGCTTGATGAATCTGATAAGGTTGAAGAGCTTGTCTGTAGTAATTGTGGCATGATCGCGACCTTTGACCGCAGGCGTAATGTGAGGTACTGTTCAAACTGTGGATCAGAAACGGACATCCACCGTGTAGAAATGAGCTATGCATTCAAACTTTTGCTGGATGAAATCAAATCCCTTGGAGTAGCTCCGAGGCTCAGACTTGATGATGCTGTGTGATGGTGATATCAATGGATAATACTATACCCTCTATTCCCCAGAGAATTGGTGCAATCAGATTCGGTCTCCTGTCTCCACGGGAAATCCGTAAAATGAGTGTTACTTCTATTATTACTGCTGACACATATGACGACGATGGTTATCCAATTGACATGGGTTTAATGGACCTTAGACTGGGTGTTATAGATCCGGGTTTGAGGTGTAAGACCTGTGGAGGCAGGGCCGGTGAATGTCCGGGCCACTTCGGTCATATTGAACTTGTGGCACCGGTACTACACGTAGGATTTAATAAGGTAATAAGAAAAATACTACGTTCAACCTGTCGTAACTGCAGCCATCTTCTTCTTGAGGACAAACAGAAGAAGGCCTATCTTAATCAGTTTGCCAAACTGGATGTAATGAGTCATCTGCCTGATGATCTGATTAATAATGTATTCAAAGAAGCACGAAAGACCAAGATTTGCCCATATTGTGGTGAAGAGCAACTTGAGATAAAATTCGAAAAACCCTCGGATTACATAGAGAATGATTACAAGTTGACACCGACTGAAATCCGTGATCGTCTTGAACATATCCCGGATGATGACCTAAAGGTCATGGGTATGGATCCTGTTTCTGCAAGACCTGAATGGATGGTTCTTACAGTGCTCGCAGTTCCTCCTGTAACAGTTCGTCCTTCTATTACTCTGGAATCAGGTCAGCGTAGTGAAGATGATCTAACTCACAAACTTGTGGATATTATTCGTATAAACCAGCGTTTTCAGGAAAATCGTGATGCAGGTGCACCACAACTTATAATCGAGGATCTCTGGGAACTGTTGCAGTATCACCTTACTACGTTCTTTGACAACGAAGTTTCAGGCGTTCCTCCGGCAAGACACAGGTCTGGTCGTCCCCTAAAGACTCTTACACAGCGTCTTAAAGGAAAGGAAGGTCGTTTCAGGGGAAGTCTTTCCGGTAAACGTGTGAATTTCTCTGCACGTACGGTTGTGTCTCCGGATCCCAACCTTAGTATCAATGAGGTGGGTGTACCCTACGCAATTGCCAGGCAAATGACAATTCCTGTAAGGGTTATCTCCAGAAACCTTGAAATGATGCGTGCATATGTTGCAAGAGGGGGAGAAACTCATCCCGGTGCTAATTATGTATTCCGTGAAGATGGTCGCAGACTCAAGATCACCGAAGCCAACAAAGAAGAACTTGCTGAAAAACTCGAACCTGGCTGGACAGTTGAAAGGCAGATGCAGGATGGGGACATTGTTCTCTTTAACAGGCAGCCTTCTCTTCACAAAATGAGTATAATGGCACATAAGGTCAAGGTTTTGCCAAATAAGACGTTCAAACTTAATCCATCTGTCTGTCCTCCTTACAATGCGGACTTTGACGGCGATGAAATGAATATGCACGTTCTGCAGACGGAAGAATCCCGCGCGGAAGCAAGCATTTTGATGCAGGTTCAGGAAAACATCCTGTCTCCTCGTTTTGGCGGTCCTATCATAGGTGGTATTCATGACCATATTTCAGGTATGTTCCTGCTGACGCGTAATGAAAAGATGATCAGTAAGAACGATGCTCTGGAACTTTTACGTAAATCAGAAGTACGTGAGCTTCCGGAGCCTGCAGGTTATAATGATGCAGGAGATCCTTTCTGGACAGGTAAACAGATTTTCAGCCAGATTCTTCCAAATGATCTCAATCTTGAATTTAAAGCCAATGTATGTTTCAAGTGTGATGTATGCAAGGGCAGGGATTGTGAGTATGATTCTTATGTGGTGGTTGAAAATGGTGAACTGGTGGCCGGAACAATCGATGAGAAAGCAATCGGTGCCTTTAAGGGCAAGATACTTGACTCCATTGTGAAAAGATATGGTTCAACCGAGGCTGCTCAGTTTGTGGACGATATGACTCGGCTTGCGATTCGTGGTGTGATGCGTACCGGCCTTAGTTTTGGTATCAGTGATGAGGACATTCCTCGTGAAGCAAGACTGAATATCGATGAGGAACTTGAACGGGCTGAAAACGAAGTTGCAGAACTTATTCAAGCTTATGAAGCAAAAGAACTTGAACCCCTCCCGGGCCGAACTCTCGCTGAAACCATCGAGCTTAAGATCATGCAGTCTCTGGGTAAGGCGAGGGACCATGCAGGTACCATTGCAGGAAACCATCTGGGACTGGAAAATTCTGCTGTGATCATGGCAAAATCCGGTGCACGTGGTTCTATGCTGAACCTGACACAGATGGCAGCCTGTGTGGGTCAGCAGGCTGTGCGTGGTGAGCGTATCAGGAGAGGCTATGAAGGACGTACACTGCCACACTTTGATAGAGGTGACCTTGGTGCTGATGCACATGGTTTCGTAAAGTCCAGCTATAAGAGTGGCTTAAACCCTACGGAATACTTCTTCCATGCAGTGGGAGGTAGGGAAGGTCTTGTTGATACTGCGGTGCGTACATCCCAGTCCGGTTATCTTCAGCGTCGTCTTGTAAACGCTCTTCAGGACCTCGAAGTACAATATGATCGATCCGTACGTGAGACACGTGGTGTTATTGTACAATTCAAGTACGGAGAGGATGGTATAGATTCTACCAAGAGCGATTACAACAGTAAGGATACGGTACATAACATAGTAAGTTCTGTTACTGGTAAGGAGGTGAAATAAATGGTACTTCAGGAAGCAACAATTGAAGGTATGGTCAAAGACTTACCTCTTCCCAGTGATGTAAAGCAGACTCTTATTAGTGATTCGGTTAAGGCGAGTGTAAATAAGAAGCAGATGGAGGAAATTATTGAAAAACTCCTGGAAACTTATGATAAATCCTGCGTGGAACCCTGTGAAGCTGTAGGTGTTATTTCTGCACAGTCGATCGGTGAGCCAGGTACACAGATGACAATGCGTACTTTCCACTATGCTGGTGTGGCTGAGATCAATGTTACACTGGGTTTGCCCAGGTTGATTGAGATTGTTGATGCACGTAAACGTCCCAGTACACCAATGATGACCGTCCATCTTGACAATGAGTATCTCGAAGACAGGGAGTTTGCAAACAAGATTGCCTGGATGATTGAAGCTACGCATGTTGAGCACCTTGCCGATGTCACTACTGATCTTTCTAACATGCAGCTTGTTATTGATTTGAATGAAAAGGCCATGAATAAAAGGGAAGTAGGTATTGAATCGGTAATGGAAAAACTTGAGCATGGTCTTGGTGTTTCCGTTGTTCAGGCCAGTGAAGTTTCCAACCAGCTTCTTATAAAACTGAAAGAACCCTCCTATCGTGAGCTATTACAGCTTGCAAAGAAGATCAATACCATTACATTGAAGGGTATTGATGGCATCAAGAGAGTAGTTGTCAGAAAAGAGGATGGTGAATACAGGCTCTATACAGAAGGTTCCGAACTCAAGAAAGTCCTTGAAATTGATGGTATAGATCCCACAAGGACAAGCACCAATAACATTGGGGAGATCTATGAGGTCTTTGGTATCGAAGCTGCAAGAAATGCAATAATCAAAGAGGCTACAGATACCCTGCGTGAACAGGGTCTTGAAGTTGATGTGAGGCATATTATGTTGGTGGCGGATATAATGTCCTGTGACGGTGAAGTAAAACAGATAGGTCGTCATGGAATATCCGGTGAAAAAGCCAGTGTGTTTGCACGTGCGGCTTTCGAAGTAACCGTAAATCATTTGCTTGATGCAGGTTTGCGTGGAGAGGTTGATGAATTGAGTGGTGTTACTGAGAATATTATTGTCGGCCAGCCAATCAAACTCGGAACAGGAGATGTTCATCTCGTTTCCAGAAATCCTCTACAGGGATGAAACTGTAACCAGAAACTAGATATAAGGAATCAGGTATTAAAGTACCAATCTTAAATTCAAAAGGGTTGATCTATATGGATATTAATGTTGATAAGGCATTGCTTAAAGTCATTAGGACAGGAGATGTTGTGGTCGGGGCAAACAGGACCATTGATGTAGCTACAAACGGAGATGCAAAAATGGTAGTAGTTTCTGCAAACTGCCCGGCATACATCAGGGAAAAAATCGAGGAAACAGATTTACCAGTACTGAAATACGCAGGTTCAAGTATGGATCTTGGCACTGTTTGTGGTAAACCGTACACTATCACCACCATGGCAATCGTTGATGCTGGTGAATCTGATATTATAGGATTAGTTTAAAATAGAGGGTGTTTTATTTTTGAGTGATATCAAACTTTCAACAGATGCTATCAGATATATAGCCCTGTTTGAAAGTATGACCGGGGCATCCATTAAGGATTGTCTTATAGACGATGATCGAATTATCTGCGTGGTCAACAATGGCGATATGGGTGCTGCAATCGGGAAGCATGGAGATAATATTAACCGCTTCAAAAAAGCAGTCGACAAGCAGGTGGATTTAATAGAGTATTCCGATGATCCGGTAACCTTCATCAAGAACGTATTTGGCACAATTCCTACAGAATCTGTAGAAATCAGCGATAAGAACGATAAAAAGGTTGCCTATGTTGAGGTTTCCAGTATGAATAAAGGTCTGGCCATCGGGAAAAGCGGTCGAAATATTGATAAGATAAAACGGATTGTAAACCGTCATCATGATATCGAAGATTTAATATTACAATAATCCGGGTTTCAAATATTTAACTCATCTATTGGAGGATACTAAATGACAAATGGAAAATATGCAGCTCATAAACTTAAAGCGGCACGTAAAAATGCAAGGTGGAAAGATACTCGCTACAGCAGGCGAACCCTTGGACTGAATGTAAAGTCTGATCCTTTATCAGGAGCTCCTCAGGGGCGCGGTATTGTGCTGGAAAAGGTAGGTATTGAAGCCAAACAGCCCAACTCTGCTATCAGGAAATGTGTAAGGATTCAATTGATCAAGAACGGTAGGCAGGCAACTGCTTTCTGTCCCGGGGACGGTGCCATCAATTTCATTGATGAACATGACGAAATAACAGTGGAAAGAATTGGTGGACGCATGGGTGGTGCAAAGGGTGATATTCCCGGTGTGCGCTTTAAGGTCACAGCTGTTAATAACGTCAGTTTGAACGAGATGGTCATCGGCAAAAAGGAGAAGCCAAGGAGATAATTCTTATGAATAAATTATTCGGTAAATGGGATATGACTGAGGTTGAAGTGGCCGACCCCGGTCTCAGAAGGTATGTGAATGTCGATCCAATTGCAATTCCCAATACAGGCGGCAGGCACGCAAGACAGCAGTTCAATAAGTCCGATCTTTCAATTGTTGAAAGACTTATTACCAATCTGATGCGTGGAGAGGAGAATACAGGTAAGAAGCAGTGCACAATGACTGCTGTAAAGGAAGCTTTTGATATTATCCATTCCAAAACGGACAAAAATCCTGTTCAGGTACTTGTTGAGGCAATTTCCCATACTGGTCCAAGGGAAGAGGTAGTACGCCTTAAATACGGTGGAATCTCTGTACCAAAAGCGGTGGATACCGCACCTCAGAGAAGAGTTGATTCTGCACTGAGGTATATTGCTATGGGTACCAAGCAGACATCTTTCAAATCCAAACGTTCATTTGCCAGCTGTCTTGCGACAGAACTTATCGCAGCATCAAACGGGGATGCAAAGTGCTTCTCTGTGAACAGGAAAGATGCAAAAGAAAGGGTTGCAAAGGCTGCACGTTAATCTTGTATTATAGTGAATTACTGCGTAGGTTGTAGTTATGGGACGAAGGAAAAAAATGGTAGAGCGTGTAAAAGCGCTTATGAGTAATCCCGATATGATCCGAAATATCGGTATTGTAGCACACATCGATCATGGTAAAACCACTTTATCAGATAATCTTCTGGCAGGTGCAGGGATGATTTCTCAGGACCTTGCCGGAAGGCAACTTTTCATGGACTCTGATGAGGAAGAACAGGAAAGAGGTATTACCATTGATTCAGCTAACGTTTCAATGGTGCACGAATATGATAACAATGAATACCTCATTAACCTCATAGACACCCCCGGTCACGTTGACTTCGGTGGCGATGTTACACGTGCCATGCGTGCAGTGGATGGTGCTGTTGTTGTAATAGATGCTGTTGAAGGCACAATGCCACAGACTGAGACTGTTCTGAGACAGGCACTTAAGGAACACGTAAGACCTGTACTTTTCATTAACAAAGTTGATCGTCTGATCAATGAACTTCAGGAAGGCGGACAGGAAATGCAGATGCGTCTCGGGAAGCTTATTGATCTTGTTAACAAACTCATCAAAGGTATGAATGAGGAACGTTATAAGGCCGGCTGGAAAATCGATGCTGCAGGCGGTACTGTTGCATTCGGTTCAGCTCTTTATAACTGGGCAATCAGTGTTCCAATGATGCAGAAGACCGGTGTAAGTTTCAATGACGTTTATGAATACTGCCGCAATGAAGATATGAAGACACTTGCTGAAAAATGTCCTCTCCATGAAGCAGTCAACGATATGGTAATCAGGCACCTTCCAAGTCCGATCGAGGCACAGGAAGGGCGTGTCGGTGCCATCTGGCATGGCGATAAAACCTCTGAAATAGGCAAGGCTATGAAAGACGCCGATGCAAATGGAGATCTTGCTTTCATGGTTACCGATATTGCAATGGACCCGCATGCAGGTGAAGTTGCTACAGGAAGACTCTTCAGTGGCTCTTTAACCAGAGGTATGGAGGTTAACGTTTCAGGAACAACCGCCAAAAACAGGATTCAGCAGGTCGGTGTGTTTATGGGTCCTGAAAGGCTGGAAGTGGAAAAGATTCCTGCAGGCAATATTGCCGCTGTGACGGGTCTCAAGGATGCTATTGTAGGTTCTACTGTCACCACCCTGGAAGATATGGTGCCATTTGAAAGCATTCAGCATGCAAGTGAACCTGTAGTAACAGTGGCTGTTGAAGCCAAACATATGAAGGATCTTCCAAAATTGGTAGAGGTCTTGCGTCAGGTAGCTAAAGAGGATCCAACTCTTCAAATAAAACTTGACGAAGAAACCGGTGAGCATCTTCTTGCAGGAATGGGTGAGTTACACCTTGAAGTCATAGGTCACAGGATTGAACGTGATAAGGGTGTAGAAATCACTACCACCCCTCCAATCGTTGTTTACCGTGAATCTGTAAAATCTCATGCAGGTCCTGTTGAAGGAAAGTCCCCTAACAGGCATAACAGGTTCTATATCGAGATTGAGCCACTTGACCCTGAAATCATCAAGCTTATCAAGGACGGCGAAATCAACATGAGGATGCCTGAACTTGAAAGAAGGGAACTGCTTATGAATGCCGGTATGAGCAAGGAAGAGGCCAAAGGCCTTGTAGATATTTATGAAAGCAATATCTTCCTTGACATGACCAAGGGTATTCAGTACCTGAACGAAACAATGGAATTAATTCTTGAAGGTTTCACAGAGGTTATGAAAGAAGGTCCTCTTGCCAGGGAACCATGCATGGGTGTAAAAGTCAAACTCATGGATGCCAAGCTCCACGAAGATGCTGTCCACCGTGGTCCTGCACAGGTAATTCCTGCATCAAGACAGGCTATCCAGGCGGCAATGCTTCTGGCAGGAGATGTTCTCTTCGAACCGTACCAGAAAGTATTTATCCAGGTGCCACAGGAACAGATGGGCGGCGCAACCAAAGAAATACAGGGTCGCCGTGGAATCATATTGAATATGACATCTGAAGGTGACACTACAGTGATCGAATCCAAGGCTCCGGTATCAGAACTTTTTGGATTTGCAGGTGACATACGTTCTGCAACCGAAGGCCGTGCCATGTGGAGTACTGAATTTGCAGGATTTGAGTCTCTGCCTGCCAATATGGTTACAGAGATAGTTAATGAGATAAGAGAAAGGAAAGGTCTCAAGGCAGGCGTCCCGCAGCCTGAAGATTTCCTTAGTATGTGAGGAGGGAATCCCCTTCTTACTTTCTAATGTCGTTAGAAAGATTTAAACCTATTAACGACTATTACAGACAAAAAACCCTATAATAACATCAAATTAGAAGGAGAATCGATATATGGCAGACAAACCACATATGAACTTAGCAGTTATCGGTCACATCGACCACGGAAAGTCCACCCTTGTCGGTAGGCTCATGTACGAAACCGGTGCTATCCCACAGCACGTTATCGACAAATTCAGGGAAGAAGCAAAAGAGAAAGGAAAAGAATCCTTTGCCTTCGCATGGGTAATGGACTCTCTCAAAGAAGAACGTGAGAGGGGTATCACTATTGATATCGCCCACAAGAGGTTTGACACCGACAAGTACTACTTTACAATCGTGGATTGTCCAGGTCACCGTGACTTCGTTAAGAACATGATCACCGGTGCATCCCAGGCAGATGCCGCAGTCCTTGTGGTAGCAGCAACAGACGGTGTAATGGCACAGACAAAGGAACACGTTTTCCTTTCCAGGACCCTCGGTATCAACCAGCTCATTATCGCTGTCAATAAGATGGATGCAACTGACTACAGTGAGGACAAGTACAACCAGGTCAAAAAGGACGTATCCGAACTTCTGGGTATGGTTGGTTTCAAGGCTGCAGATGTCCCATTCATTCCAACCTCTGCCTTTGAAGGTGACAATGTATCTAAGAACAGTTCCAATACTCCATGGTACAATGGTCCAACTATCCTCGAGTGCCTGAACAGTCTGAAACTTCCAGAAGCTCCAGACGATCTGCCTCTCCGTGTACCTGTACAGGATGCATACACAATTTCCGGTATCGGTACAGTACCTGTAGGTCGTGTAGAAACCGGTGTAATGAAGAAAGGCCAGATGGTCACATTCATGCCAAGTGGAGCAAGCGGTGAAGTAAAGTCTATTGAGATGCACCACGAAGAAGCAAACGAAGCCAGACCCGGTGACAATATCGGATGGAACGTCAGGGGTGTCGGTAAAGCCGATGTCAGGCGTGGGGATGTCTGTGGTGAATCCAAGAATCCACCAACAGTCGCTGATGAATTCACAGGTCAGGTTGTTGTTCTGCAACATCCATCCGCAATCACAATCGGTTACACACCTGTATTCCACTGCCACACGACCCAGACTGCCTGTACACTGATGTCCATTGACAAGAAACTGGATCCAAAATCCGGTCAGGTCAAAGAAGAAAATCCAACCTTCATTAAGGCTGGTGACGCAGCAATCATAACAGTCAAGCCAACAAGGCCAATGGTCATTGAACCTGTCAAGGAAATCCCACAGCTCGGAAGGTTCGCTATCCGTGATATGGGTATGACCATCGCTGCCGGTATGTGCATGAGTGTTAAAGAGAAAAAGTAAACACTCAATTTTACCCTTTTTAGGGGGAATGAATAATGGCACAGAAAGCAAGAATAAGACTGTCGGGAATAGATCCGGTAAACCTGGACGGTGTCTGCGATCAGGTAAAATCCATCGCTGAACGCACAGGTGTAAGTATAGCCGGGCCTGTCCCGCTGCCCACCAAAAAAATGGTGGTACCAGCACGCAAAAGCCCAAGTGGTGACGGAACCGCTTCCTGGGATCACTGGGAAATGCGTGTGCACAAACGCCTGATCGACATAGCTGCAGATGAGCGTGCTCTCAGACAGCTAATGCGCATTCAGGTGCCTAAGGACATCAATATTGAAATCGTTCTTCAGAATTGAGGGAAATTTCCCTCTCTTTCTTTTGTTTTTAATTAATTGCTAATTCTCTATTCCTGCACATTTTCACACCGTTAATTATATTTATTAAATTTACTTCTTATCCTGAGTGATCTATATGTCAGAAGAAATAGAGGATGAAACCGAAGGTAAGGTCTATAGTGCATTAAAAGAAAGCGGAAAACCTATGCGATCCGGTGAAGTTGCCGAAGCTACAGATATTGATAAGAAAGTGGTCAGCAAGACAATAACCAAACTTAAGAAAAAAGGACTTGTATGTTCCCCTAAAAGGTGTTATTACTCTGTGTCTGAGGAATGATTGCTTTCCCAAGCATAAGTGAAGGCCATTTGTACTTGTACTGTCCGACCAGAAATCTCACTTCTTTGTCAGGATAAACTATATATCCATCTTTACTCAATAAAAGCAAATCTGGTGGGCCTGTAGTGTAGAGGATATCACTTTAGCCTCCGGAGCTTAGAACCCGGGTTCGATTCCCGGCAGGTCCTTAAAAAAGAGATGCCTGTTTTTACAGGCCGTACAGTTCACACAGGGCATTCTTTATTTTCTTAAAGAGATGAATCCTGTAGACATCTGTATTCTTGATGTCAAATATGACTACTCCCTGAGTATGCCATGAGACGTTTTCAATCAGGCCCAATTCATCCATTTCATCCACAAAGAACCTGGCCTTGCTGTAATTGAGGTTATTTCTCCAGTCCCCCACCTGCATCTTAGATTCGCCACTTTTTTCAAGTTCGAGTTCTTCCAGACCAAACTTGTATATTTCAAACCATTGAATATCTTCCTTTGTGGCTTTGATTCTTCCCTTCTTGGTATCCTCATTGAGCATTTTAATAATCAGGTCTATATCAGAAGGTGTTATTGTGCAATCATTGATTTTATTCAGATAAAGGTCAATTTCTTCCATATTGTTACCTCGTTCTCTTTTTTTCTTTATGTGAGGTTTGTATTTTATGCAGTATAAGTATTTCTTAACTCAATCAGGGAAAAGCACATAAATCTTACTGTTTGAAACCCTATTTGGCTTCTGGGTGACAAATCCGCCTTTTTACTTTAGTTGTTCATATTATAAATGCTGAGTATATCTTATTTACAATTATCTAATATAAATAATAGTTACTAAAAACCAAAATTAGTTCACAATAATAATTTAATGATTCGTCGATACAAAGGTATTACTCGCTTTGGAGTGCCATGTTTATACTAGTTGAACTTTAGTCTAGAGCAAAAGTGCCATTGTTTAATTCACAAAAAGAACATACTAAAAACACGCATTCACAAAATCTAGAATATAATCATAAAAACTAAAATAGAAGTTATTTAAATATAAAATAATAATTATATCGAGAAATTTTTACAAAATGATATATATTATAACCTCATTTCCTTTGAAAGATGGAGTTCAGATCAACTTCGAAATATCAACTGAACTCCATGTGCCCAAAGGCCTTTTTGACAAGCTTTGTAAATATTTAAGCTTTACTTGACAAGGTTTTTGGAGTAAAGAAACAAAGGAAACAAAATGTTAGTACAAAAAATTGAACTGAAAAAACTACTATTGATGATGGTAGTTGCGAGCATGCTGCTTGTTCCACTTGCAGGAGCATCCAGTGCCCCAGACGACATCTCAGAAAATGGAAAACATCCAGAATTAAATGCTCTTCTTCATGATATACCAGCAATAAAAGCTGTAGATTTAGAAGCAACCGAAAATGTTGATCATAGATTCAGAGCTTATGGAAAAATTCCTGAATTGAAAACTGGTCCAGAAGTGTATGAATGGGTAAACAATCTAGATCAGATTAGAACCAACATAAACAAAAATAAAGAACTCTCTGATTATTTCTATCCAAACGGTCCACTGATTGCCTATGGTACAGATGCTGATGGATATGTTACTGTAATGCTTTACAAGGATTATCCTAACATAAAAGAAGAAGACATTGCGGGAATAACAAAAATCATTCGAAACAATGCAGGAAAAGTAGGCATAAAAGATGTACCAATCATTTTTACACTTGATGAACAAATAAAACCTGCCACTGGCGACTGGCCAGCTTTGCCTTCATATTCTTTAAAATACCGCCCTATTATAGGAGGTATTGCAATGACAACAACCAATGGAACTATTGGACAGGTTGGAACCGTTGGATTTGCTGCAGAAAGAGACTCTGACAACCAGAAAGGATACGTCACCGCTGGACATGTTAGTTTCTGGTCTTCAGGAATACAGACATACCAGCCTCTTCCAGGAGTTGGTAACGAGTCAGGAACTTCTTCCCTTATTGGAAGTGACTCCGATGTTGCATTCGTTCCTTACGATAATGTGGTTGGAAAGATTCACGTAGGAGGAGGCTACACTATTGATGTAGATGGATATTACTCAGGTGGTATAACATCCATGTACTTGCAAAGATCAGGTTGTGTGAGCGGTGTAGAACTTGGTGACTATGAGGCAGTTTTAACTGGAGTAACTATTCTTGGACATTACATGGACAAAGTTAAAGTTATGGATAATGAATGTCAACAGGGAGACAGTGGTGGACCAGTATACTACACATACTATGGTCGCAACAAGGTTGTAGGCATCATCTCTGCATATGGAACATATAATAATGCGGATGTTACATTCTATATACCATGCAGTGAAGTGACATCAAAATTGGATGTTACACCTCTTGAAGCATGATTCTGAAGAGGTTAACTATCATGTGTAACCTCATTTAAAGGCACATTTCGTGCCTTTATCTTTTTGGAGAATAAACATGTACAAAATTATTGTCACACTTTCAATGTTGCTGATTCTTTTTACTAATATGGGGTCTGCAAATTTTGATGATATTGAATATGTAGATTATTATACAGATGAAAGGGCATTATCAGTTTATCTTGGATTAAAAAATGAGAAGATCTCAAGTTTCACAAATCCTGCTAGTAACATCTATGATCCAAATGTCATCAAAGTATACGGTGAGCTCCCAGAGATTGAAAATACTGGCCAGTTAGTTTCATATATCTATACTTTGAGAGATATAAGAGCTAATTCTTATGATAAAATTGGTCCCGATTTCTATCCTGAAGGAGATGTTGTGCTTTATGGATACAATACAGCAACCGGTTATTTTGCAATTGATCTTTACAGGAATGATAATAATACAACGTATTCTGATGAAGAAATAGAGAAGATATACAATATTGTAAAAGAAGAAGCAGACAAGAATGGGATAGAAAACATACCAGTTGTTTTTAGGCTTACAAACAATATTGATGTGGTTGGTTACTATGATGTGAATTTTGGATCCCTGGATGAGACTTTAGAAGATAATAAAGAAACTAACATCAGCGATTCTAAGGACACTGGAGAAGATCGATCCACTCCTGGATTTGGAGCATTTTTATGTCTAATGATGTTAGCGTTTGTATTCTATAAAGATCGTTTATTGTAATATTATAAATGAAATAACGAATCGCTGTTGATGCTGGGAGGTGAATCCCACGTTGGGAAGTGGAAATTCACATACTTCCAGGAGGAAGCAGCATATACTTGATTAAATAAAAACGGGCAGGTTCAAGCTTGTTGGAATCAGCCCGGTTTAAACTAAATAGTAAATTTGGGCTTTGTAGAAATCCTCAACCAGACAAAACATACAATCTTGACAGATCTGTCAAGATTGTGCAATACCACTTTTAATTTCACTTCTTTTACTTGGTTTCTATATTTCCTGGCTCTCAGATTTTCCCCATATTTTCTTTTCAATACAGAGAACATCGTTTCACTCAAATTTCGCAGCGAGTAAATTTTATCATCAAATTCTCGTAACATTTTCTTTCTATAATGTCCTTTTATACTCTTTCTTTCACGCTGTCTCAGTGGAACAATTGCTATTGATCCGAGTTTTTCTCTCGTCAATTCATGTATGCTTTCAGAATCATACGCTTTATCCATTACATAATATCTTGATTTCCTGTTGCGATGACATTGCTAAAGCAATGTCTTTGCATGTTTTGCATCATGAACAGGTTTACCTGATATTTTGTATCCAGTTATGACAAATTTCTGCACATCAACTGAAATACTGGTCTTGACATAATTTCGCCTCCACTTCTTGATTCTCCAGGAATAGTAGTTGCTACAATACCCACTTGTAAAACCAGTTGAATCGATACCAGTAACTTCAACTGACTCTCCATTCTTGTAAAATAAGTCTAATGTCTTTTTGAAAATACGATCAAGTATTACTGAATAGATTCGAGTAACAAATTTTTGAAGTGTAGTAAAATGAGGCACTTTGGTTAATCCAAGTTTAGTCTGGATAGAACTCATCAATTCAACAAGATCAACAAAATCCCTGTAATCTTCTCCTAAATATTCCTTTAACAAAACCAACGTCAATAGCTGGTGTTGTGTGTATGTTTGTTTGGAATATTTGCAGCTGTAGAGTGGCGGTGTGAATACCGTGTTACTTGCAATGCTATATCAATAAAATTTAAGTACTTGTTAGACAAACACAATCATCCCCTTGTGTTTCTAGTGCAAAAGTACACAGGGGACTTCTTCTTATTAAAATTATACCAGCTTAGCTGAATTTAGAGAAAAGGATTTCTACAGAGCCGAAATTATTACTACAATTAAATATAGATTCATATTTCATCCCGACTACTTAAACACAATTAAGCTGATTAGTAGCCTGGTTATTTTTAATTGTATATATAGAAGATTAAATGGAAGTCTTTTGGCAAACTCAAAATATACGTGTCTATATAGGGTATTTAGATATTGATTTAGTGTAATTTGAACATGCTATAGATGAAAGTCTCTTTAAACCATTATTATTTATATTTCAGGTTTCAACATTATTACAATGACTTTTTGTTTAGGTGTTATTTCAGGGGGAATCATTATCGTCGATATAAACATAAAAATAGGTGGAGAAGCCGGTCAGGGCATACAAACTATAGGATTGGTTCTTTCAAGAACATTTGTAAGGGATGGTTTCTATGTTTATGGAAATCAGTTCTATCTTTCCAGGGTGCGGGGCGGACACAACTATTTCCACATAAGGGTGAGTGATCACCCTGTATATGCACTGGATGAAAAGATAGACGTATTGGTGGCTCTTGACAACCAGACAATTCCTGAGCATATTGAAGAGGTCAAAGAAGGATTCGTGCTTGCCGATGAATCTATTGTCAGGGACAATGTAGATGAAAAGATTGTATCTGTTCCTTTCACAGAAATCGCAAAGGATGTAAGTGGTAAAAAATTATTTTCAAATACCGTTGCTGTAGGAGCTGTATTTGGACTGCTTTGCTATGATCTTTCAACACTTAAAAAGTTCCTTTCCGAGACTTTCAAAAGAAAAGGTGATGAGGTTGTAGAGAAAAACATAAAGGCAGCACAAGCAGGTTATGATTATGTAAAAAATGGTAAATTTGAGGGGATTTGTAACTATAATCTCAGCCCACAACCGACTAACAGGCGGATTTTGATAAATGGTAATGACAGTGTGGGAGTGGGTGCCCTTGCTGCAGGAGTGCAATTCCTTTCGGCATATCCCATGACCCCTTCAACTGGTGTCATGACCCGAGTAGCAGCACATGCAGACGATTTCAATGCTGTTGTGGAGCAGGCCGAGGATGAGATCGCTGCCATAAATATGGCTATCGGAGCATCCTTTGCAGGGGTGCGTGCCATGACTACTACTTCAGGTGGAGGTTTCTGCCTGATGACAGAAGGATTGGGTCTCTCCGGCATTACTGAGACACCGATTGTCATCTTTCTGGGCCAGCGTCCCGGGCCTGCTACCGGCCTTCCCACAATGACCGAACAGGGGGACCTTAATTTTGTGCTTCATGCGGCACAGGGGGAATTTCCCCGTTGTGTACTTGCCCCTCGTACGGCAAAAGACGCCTTCAACCAGACAAGACGGGCATTCGACATAGCTGACAAATACCAGATCCCGGTTCTGATATTGAGTGACCAGCATCTTGCAGATGGTCTCTTTACCTATGAGATGTTTGATACATCCGGCCTGAAGATTAACAGGCATCTTCTGGAAGACAGGGCTGTGGGAAGTGACTACCAGAGATATACAATTACCGAATCCGGTATATCACCGAGGGCTATTCCCGGCCAGAACGGTGCACTGGTGGTTGCAGACAGTGATGAACACAACGAATCAGGTCATATCGATCAGACTACTGGTAACCGCATTCGTATGAATGAAAAACGTCTGCGCAAGGTAGATGGACTTACGGATGAAATGCAGATGCCAGCTATTCATGGTATAGACGGAGCAGATATTTCCCTGATAGGCTGGGGATCTACCTATGGTCCCCTTGCAGAGGCAGTTGAGATCCTGAATCGTGATGAAGTATCCATAAATTTGATTCATTTTAGTGATATTTACCCGTTTTCTCATGATACTGTCAGTTTACTGGATGGGTTGAACACCACTATATGCGTGGAAAATAATGCAACAGGCCAGTTTGCACGCCTGCTGCGGGCCGAATTAGGATTTGAAGTTTCAAAGAAGATGTTAAGGTATGATGGCCTGCCCTTTACACCACAATCGGTAATCAGGGAGCTTAAAGGAATGGGGGTGATCTGAAATGGTAACAATGGACAACTATAAAGACGGTGAAACTGAATGGTGTCCCGGGTGTGGCAATTTCAACATACTTGAGGCTGTGAAACGCTCTCTTGTGGACCTTGGTAAAGAGCCCCGCGAAGTTTTGATGGTATCAGGAATCGGTCAGTCGGGTAAATTACCACACTACCTGAAATGCAATACATTCAACAGCCTTCATGGCAGGACCCTGCCTCCGGCTACTGGAGCAAAGGTTGCCAATCCTGAACTCACTGTGATTGCGGTAGGTGGTGACGGGGATTCCTATGGTGAGGGAGGAAACCACTTCATACATGCCATTCGCCGCAATCCCGATATTACTTTGATAGCACATGACAACCAGATATACGGTTTGACCAAAGGCCAGGCCTCCCCTACAAGTGAATTGGGCATGAAAACCAAGGTGCAGACGCATGGTGTTCTCCATACCCCTTTCAATCCTCTGGCAGTTGCTATATCTCTGGATTGTCCCTTCGTGGCACGAGGATTTGCCGGTGATGTCGATCATCTTTCATCATTGCTCTCACAGGCGATTTCTCACAAGGGATTTTCCCTTGTGGATGTTCTTCAGCCTTGTGTTACCTTCAATAAACTCAATACATACAAGTGGTATCATGACCGAGTTTACAAAATGGAAGATGATGGGCATGATCCTGCAAACAGGATTGCAGCTTTTGAGAAAGCTCTTGAATGGGGTGACCGGATTCCTACAGGTGTGTTCTATAAGAGAGATTCAGAGCCATTCGAGTCCAAACTGGAGGTACTAAAAAAGGGACCACTTACAGGAAAACAATACGATTTTGCAAAGCTGGACAGTGTGTTTGAGAATTTTTCCTGAGGTTAATCATGAATCCCAAAATCAACAGGCTTGCCCGGGAAAACAGTCCCTACCTGAGACAACATTCCACAAATCCTGTTGATTGGTATCCGTGGTCAGAAGAAGCTTTTGAGCAGGCGACAAGGAAAAACCTCCCGGTCTTCCTTTCCATTGGGTATTCAACATGTCACTGGTGTCATGTGCGCTACCGTGAGTTAGCCCGTACAACCCTGTCGGCGTTTGGTGGAATGCTGCAGCGTTCTCCACCGGCCTATAGCTACATGTTAACAGGCCTCATGCTTGAAGCAGAGGCTACCCTTGTGGTAATAGTTACAGATTCTGAAAAAATCGGGCTTAAGGAAATGATGGGTGTTGTAAGGAAAAATAATCTTCTCCAAACAATATTGTTATTGAAAAACCCCAAATCTGCCAGAGATCTGGCCAGGATTGCCCCTTATACGTTTGATATGGATGTAAAAGAAGGGAGAACTACAGCTTATGTCTGCAAAGGACAAAGCTGCGCTCCTCCGGTCAACGATCCCCGGGAATTAGAAAACCTGTTGTTTTGATCATTTAAAAGTACAGGGCATCTTTTGGACAGGCTTCTACACATCGGCCACATTTTATGCAGTCGGGATTATTGCCTATATCCCTGACCGTCAGTTCCATGGGGCAAATTTTTTCGCATTTCTTGCAATCTATGCAAAGATCATGTGCCATTTTAAGCTGGTAGCGGTCTCCTCCGATTATTCTTTGTGCAGTTCCCATCGGGCATACCGTACACCAGGCCCTGGAATTGTAATATCCACCAAGCAGGATTGCTGCTACAGTTGTCACGATACACATGGATACCAATATCACTCCAATCTTTTCGAACATATTACGGGTGGCAAATACAATTGATACCCTGTATATCATCAATGACATAATCAGAATGAAAAGAGGCACTCTTACCCACAAACTTCTGAGAACACCGGGTATGTTCTTTTTCCTCGAGATTTTGTTCAGTACAAAATCATTGAAACTTCCACGTGGGCAGAGATTTCCACAGAACCAGCGTCCACGGAAGACGGCAGTGATCATCAGGGTTAGCATTACTACAGCCATGACATATCCCAGGTATGGATACCACAATCCTCCCAGAGTAACAATAAGTACAAGTACCCACAAATAACGTGTTATATTCAACATTTCACCATGCCTCCAGCTCTTTATCGACTTTGTTTACCCACTCATGTACAATTTGCATAATAATTTCCTTTATCTCATTTTTTTCCTTCAGTTTATAGATATAGGTGTATCCTCCACGATCCAGATTTGTTTGGGATTTGGTAAGGATTTCTTTTTCATGTAATTTTTTAACCGATCTCTGGACAGTTGAAAGGTCAAGCCCGGTATCATTTGCTACATCTTCGGTATTTACCCATTTTTCAGGCATATCAAAGAATAACCCGATGACCTTCATGTCGGCTCTTGTAAGTTTCAGGGCACATTTGATAACATCGTTTAAACGGAATTCTTTGCAGGCAAAGTCTATCATTCCAATACCTCTTTTAATTTACAGTACTGTCTATAATCCACAGCATATATAAACGCTTTTAACAACTGCTGTATGTTGCCAAAAATTAGCAGTACTCATGGTATTACGAGATATATTTATCAATAATGTATATTATGAAGTAGCAGGCGATTACCATGAGCGGTCGTGAATATATGCTAGGCAACGTTGCCATTGCCCGCGGTATTGTAGAAGGGGCTGTGGACGTTGTGTCCGGTTACCCAGGAACCCCTTCTTCTGAAATAGTGGATACTCTGGCTTCTATGAAAGAAAGGGACTTCTATATTGAATGGTCCGTAAATGAAAAGGTTGCAATGGAAGTGGCTGCCGGTGCCTCTATGGCAGGAGCCCGTTCCGTGGTTACCATGAAACACGTAGGTCTGAATGTAGCTGCTGATCCCCTGATGACTCTGGCATATATGGGTGTCAAGGGAGGCATGGTTATTATAGTGGCCGATGACCCTTCCTGCCATTCTTCCCAGAACGAGCAGGATACCCGCAGGTATTCCGTGTTCTCACAGGTTCCCTGTCTTGAACCATCAACCTCCCAGCAGGCCAAGGACATGATTCCTTATGCCTTTGAATTATCTGAAAAATATGAAATACCGGTAATCTTTCGCTCCACAACACGTATATCCCACGGGAAGTCAGATATCGAACTGGCTCCAGTCAGGCAGAAGACAGGTGAAATTAAATTTGAAAAGAATCCTGACCGCTGGGTAATGGTTCCTAAAAATGCGAGGGTACGACATCCTCACCTGCTCTCGATACAGCAGAACATTCGCGGCGAGCTTGAAGTTTCCGGCTGGAATGAACTTTCCATAGAAGCAGAAAGTACTGTTGGTATCATTGCTTGTGGAACAGCTGCGGTTTATGCAAAAGAAGCGCTTGAACGGCTTGGTATTACTGCTTCTTTCTTGAAGATAGGGACGTATCCAATTCCAGAAGACAGTGTTCGTCAACTTCTCGCGAAAACAGAACAGGTAATTGTGATAGAGGAACTTGAACCTGTTATTGAGGACCAGTGCAAGGTAATTGCAAGAGATGTAGAGTTTGAAACTGAAATCGTTGGCAAAGCAGATGGCCTTCTTCCCCGTACAGGTGAATTCAATGTTGATATTTGCATGGAGGGAATTGCTAAAGCCTTTGGAATTGATTCATGTGAATGTAAACCTGCAAAGCAGGATATGGAACTGCCTGTAAGACCGCCTGCAATGTGTGCGGGTTGTTCCCACAGGGGTACTTTCCATGTAATGAAAAAAGTATTTGGTGAAGATGCGGTATTTCCCAGTGATATCGGCTGTTATACTCTGGGTATCCAGCATGGGACGGTGGATACCACTCTCTGCATGGGGGCCAGTATCAGTGTTGCTTCTGGAATTTATGATGCCGGTGAGAAAAAACCCATATGCTGTACAATCGGTGATTCTACCTTTTTCCACACCGGGATTAACAGTTTAATGAATGCTATCTACAATAAATCTGATATCACTGTACTGATACTCGATAACAGGACTACTGCGATGACCGGTCACCAACCTAATCCGGGTATGGGTAAGACAGCAACCCGTGAACCAACCGTGGAAGTTGCGTTTGATAAATTGTGCAGTGCAATGGGTGCTGAATTCGTGGAAGTGGTTGACCCCTACGACATGGCCGCCACAGAGGACGTACTTGAGAGAGCAAAAGCGCATGAAGGGGTCTCAGTTGTGATAGCCAAACGTGCCTGTGTTATTTCCGCAGCAAGGGAAGGTATACGATACACTCCGTTTATGGTTGATACAGATCTCTGTAAAGGTTGCCGGAAATGCTTGAAATTTGGCTGCCCTGCAATTGAATTTGATGAAAACTCCAAGAAGGCCATTATCAATTCGATGTGCAGCGGTTGTGGATTGTGTGCTGAAATATGCACTTTCAATGCTATTGTGGAGGTGAAAAAATGACTTCCGATTTATCAGATTTTGATCTTGTGATAGCCGGTGTGGGAGGTCAGGGTGCTGTCAAGGTTTCCGATATAATAGGCAAGGCAGCGGTTTCTGAAGGGATGGATGTCCGGGCAGCAGAGACCCATGGGATGGCTCAGCGTGGTGGTTCTGTTGTGAACTATGTAAGACTTGGTTGTGAGTTGGGATCTCTTATACCCTGCGGCAGTGCCCATGGTATGCTGGCACTGGAGCCTGTAGAGGCAATGCGCTACATTCATGATGTTGCAAAGGATGGAATAGTGGTGATGAATACCTCCCCGATTTATCCGATAACCGTTACATCGGGACAATGCACCTACCCTGACCTGCAGGAAATTGTTGCCAGACTTGAGAAGGATTACAGGGTTGTGGCCTTTGATGCTGTGGCCCTTGCCAGGCAGGCCGGGAATATGAAAACCCTGAATGTCGTGATGCTGGGGGCAATTTCCTCTTATCTTCCAATCCCCGGGGAAATCTTGGTGGAATGTACAAGGAATATGGTACCCCCCAAGACCATTGATACCAACCTGAAGGCATTCCGGCTGGGCAGGGAAACAACAAGACAGTAACAATATTACCATGTACAGTATACCGGTTTCATGCTTTGACCTTGACCACACTCTGGGATGTGGTCAGGTATTTCGCTGGACAAAAGAAGATGACTGGTGGCACGGTGTGGTACAGGGAGATTATGTACATGCCTTCTATGAACAGGAGGCGGAGACCCTTTACATTGATTCCCGTCTCCCTGTTGAGTTTTTTGTGAAATATTTCAGGCTGGATGATGACCTGCCCTGTATCTTTTCTTCAATCGATCATGATCCTTACGTACATGAAGCAATATCAAAATACAGGGGGTTGCGCCTGATTAGGCAGGATCCCTGGGAATGCCTTGTGTCTTATATGATAGCAACTGCTTCGAATATTCCTCGTATAATGAAATCCATAGAGAAACTGTCCCGGCTGCTGGGTAGGGAAATTGTAGATGGGATTTATGCCTTTCCTGAAATATCTGCCCTTGCAGCTTGTTGTGGTGAGGATCTTTGTGACTGCAGTCTGGGTTTCAGAGCACGCCGACTTATCAAAGCTGCCAGGATGATAGAATCAGGGGAATTAGACCTTTATGGGCTGTATGATATGGATTATTTTCAGGCCAAGCAGCAATTGATGAATATAGAAGGTATCGGGGAAAAGGTGGCTGATTGTATCCTCCTTTTCTCCTATGGGAAAATGGAAGCTTTTCCTGTAGATACCCATGTTGACAAGGTCATCAGAAATTATTATTCCGATATTTTTGAAGGACCTTATACCAAACCCAGAATGGCTGAGTGGGCACGATCCTATTTTGGACATTACTGTGGTTATGCCCAGCAGTATCTTTTCTATCAGCACAGGCGTGAAGGTAAACTGGGTAGTGGAATGGATTAAAGAAATTCATTGAGAAAAGCCCGGTAGTCGTTATCCTTTATTTGCAGGATATTTTTCCCGGACAGGATTTCATACTCGTCTTTAATGTTCTTTGCAACCTGTTTTCCCAGGGAACAGTTGTAAATTTCATTTTCAAGTAATGAAGAGGCTGTAGTATATTTGCGCGGTACTTCAGCTACATATTTCCCGTCTTCTATGTAGAATGCAAACACATCTGTTCTGTTGGTGTATTTCTCCCTGAACATTTCAGCATGTTGCTTAACCCATACTGGCGGACCCCTGTGTTTTTTGACCGTTGCAATCTGGGAATTTTCCAGTTCAATGATAAGTACGACATCCTTGCCTACCCATATACCACTTTTAATGAGTTGAAAGTCCTGTTTTTCAAGTAATGCTTCCACGGACTTTTGCATTTTGAAAAGCTGGGGATACAATATATCTTCTACAACTTCAGGAGTATGGAACTTCAATGCAATTATGGAGCTTGTTCTTTTATTCATTCTCTGGATTACTTGTTCATCGGACAGTGGAACAGGATTTTTTCGGACAAAAAAAGATTCATTTGGTTCTTTCAGATACTGGCGGCAGAGATCAACGAAGAGGCAAAATTTATCCAGGGATAGAGCAGCGGCTACGTTTCTTCCTGCATCTGTGGGGTCAATCACCTGAAGAGGCTCGCTATATTCTTTTGTGGGCTTCAGGAACTCTATTTTCTGATTCGGCTCCCACACTGCTGCGGCTTCAAGCACGTTTTTGAAAGAGCCATAATGGATTATGAGCAGTTCGGTGAGATAGCCCGAGAAACCCCGGGTTTTCAGTTCTGAGCCATATGTCCCTCCGGCTTTCATGAATTGTTTGAGTAAAAGCACGTCATCTTCAAGACCTTTGATCCTCTCTTTTATGAAGCGGTTGTGAAAAGGAGTCCTGTCAACAGCTGAGATAATTCTGGAGGCGTCGGTTACACGGTAGCAGGGAACGATATCTACATCAAATCCGGCATAGTTCATTTTGGTGTAGGGGTGTTCTGCATAACCTTCCTCCCAAAATCGGCTTTCTTTTGCGAGTTCGTGACCTATGAACAAACCATACTCTTCAAGTTTTTCCCGTGGAAGGGATGGGTCAAAACTTATGAATATATCAAGATCATGTGTTCCGGTGATCCATGTATTGCGAGCAGCTGAGCCTACCAGCTGGACCTTCACATCGGTAATACGTTCTTTTTTGGCTATCTGGATCGCTCTTCTCATCAGATAATCGGCAGTTTTTTCCAGTTTTTCTTTTTCTTTCAATGAAGGTTTGATACGTTCCAGTACCTTTTGTTCAAGAGGCAGCATGCAAATCCTTTTGAGTTCTGTGTTTTACAGTTATGTTATGTATGGCTTTTCAGCTGTTTTTTACTATATATCCTTTGAAGCTATATACTGTTTCTTTTATTGTTATTTTATAATATAAATGAACATAAAACTGTCTAACGATAAAAATTTATAGCTATCTATCTTCTCTTCTATGGATAACGGGAGTTTGACAGATGGAGAACAGGTGGTGCAGTTTAACTGTCGTTGTCTTTTTTGAGTCTATATTTGGAGGTAAATATGTTAAGTGAAAAGATGATCGATGCGCTGAACGAGCAAATAAACAGGGAAATGTACTCTGCTTATCTTTATATGGCAATGTCAGCTGCAAGTTCATATAAAGGACTTGACGGCTTTTCGAACTGGTTTATGGTGCAGTATCAGGAAGAAATGACTCATGCCATGCGTATATATGATTACTTGAATGGACAGGGGGCACAAATCCAGCTTAAGGCAATAGAGCAGCCACCAAAGGAATTTGGTACGCCTCTTGAGATGTTCAAGGCAACCCTTGAACACGAACAGTTCATCACAAGGTCCATCAATGAACTGGTCACTCTTGCAAATGAAGAGAAGGACTATGCAACAAACATATTCCTGCAGTGGTTTGTCACCGAACAGGTCGAAGAAGAGAGCAATGACAATGAAATAATCAGCAAACTCCAACTTGCAGGTGAAGATGGCAATGGCCTTTTTATGATTGACAAGGAACTCGGGGCAAGGGTTTTCACCCCACCGGCACAGGAAGAACAGTAATCAGTAAAAGGAGGATTTGATATGGATATTGAAGAATTAATTAAAGGAAAGGTATCGGAAGGCAAAGAGAAACATGTACCTGATATTTCAATCAGCAAGTCCCATGGTTCAGACGTGGAAGACCTTGTGACGGTCCATGTGGGAAAGGAAGTTGCCCATCCCAATACGGTTGAGCATCATATTGTATGGCTTGAGTTGTATGGTGTGAAAGAGAATGGGCAGGTAGTAGATCTTGGACGTGCGGAGTTTGGCCCCTCTTTTACCGAGCCTCTTGCAAGGTTTAAGTTAAATGTTGCCGATTTCAAGGCCGTGTTTGCTATGTCCTATTGTAATGTACACGGCCTGTGGCAGAACCTGATCGAACTCTAAGGTTAGGTGAAATTCATGGGCACAAATGCAGATAATGTAAAAGAAGTCAAGGGTTTCCTTCCAAGGTCCATAAGGTATGCCCAGGACATAAATGAAGACTTCTCTGAGGCCCTTGCATCCTTTTACACTGCTGTTTGGGAAGACAGGGAGGATGGTCTCTCCATGAAGGAGAAACATCTTCTTGTCTTTTCCATTGCCTGTTCCAATAATAACAGTGAAAGTGCAGTGAAAATTCTTGAAAGACTCAAGAAATTTGGGGCAACCCGTACTGAGATCACGGATTGTATGATGATCGCTGCCTGGACAGGTGGTATCCAGAATTTCACTGATTTCAGCAGGCAGGTATTAAAGCAGATGGATAAATTGGAATTCTAAAAGGCAATCGACTATGACTTTCAAAGATATATTGCTCGAGGAAAATGTCGGCGGATTTGACCTTTTCCTCAGAGCCCTGATTGGTTCAGTGGCAACGATTGCCCTGGCCATGGATCTGGTAGAAACCTCCCCCTGGAACTGGCTGGTTGCTCTGGTGGCTTTGGCTGGATTATTTACGGCAATGATAAGGCACTGTACGCCCTATCATTATCTGGGTATCAATACCGCAAAAAAATAATTATTCCAGCCCGATCTCTTCATCTGTAAGATAACAGGCCGGGTCATCTGCCCAGACATTGCCATAAACAGCTTCTGCACGGACACGGAAATTTCCGTTACAGATGTCCAGCCACTTGCACCGGCCACATCTTTTTGCATGTTCCTTCAATAGGGGTTTGCGATCTTTCAGGCCTGCAAGTAAATTGTCGCTGAGATCTGTCCATATCTCACTGAAAGGTCTTTCCCTGATATTCCCGATGTTGTAGTGGCGCCAGAACTGGTCCGGGTGCACTGTTCCATCCCAGGAAACACAACCAATTCCTACGCCGGTGGAATTTCCTCCGTTCATTTTCATAAGATCGAGGACCTCGGTTGCACGTTCGGGTTCTTCGTCCTTTAATTTCATGTAGAGGTAGGGGGCATCACAATGATTGTCCACGGTGAGTACCTCTGGTTTAATTCCCTTCTCATAAAGCTGTTTTGTACGATCCATGATCAGGTCTACGGTTTCCCGGCTTTCTTCATGTGTCAGGTCCTGTTTTATGAGGTCGCTGCCTCTGCCTGCATACACAAGATGATAGAAACAAATCCGCGGAATTCCTTCTTCTTCCAGCAGGTCGAATATTGCAGGGATTTCCCGGAAATTACTTTTATTGATTGTAAAACGCAGGCCAACCTTGATTCCTGCTTTCATGCAGTTGCGGACACCTTCAAGCGCCTTTTTGAAAGCCCCTTGTTGTCCGCGGAACCTGTCATTTGTCTCTTCCGTGCCGTCAATGGATATTCCAACATAGGACAGGCCGATTTCCTTTAGTTTTTTTGCCATGTCCATATCTATTAGTGTGCCATTTGTGGAAATTACTGCTCTTAGGCCTTTTGAGACTGCATATTCGGCCAATTCAGGCAGGTCTTTCCTTACAAGAGGTTCTCCTCCGGAAAAAAGTATGACAGGCGTTTTGAATTCTGCCAGATCATCGATGAGTCTTTTTCCTTCTTCTGTGGATAGTTCTCCCTCAAAATCCTTCTCATCTGCCTGGGCATAACAGTGAATGCATTTGAGGTTACATTTGCGGGTGATATTCCAGACTACAACAGGTTTCTTGTCCTTTGAGAACTGGAGTAGGTGGGAAGGTAATCTGGAGGAATGTCTTCCATATCGCAGGGCATCCGATGGTTCGACAGTTCCGCAATAGAGCTTTGAAATACCTATCATTTATAGACCTTCTTTAGTCAAAATATTCGTCTTTAATTGTCTTTAGCATTTCATCGAAGGTGTACTTGCAGGGCTTTATAGTTGTTTCCACGCCATATTCCCGAATGGTATTTGCTGTAGGAGTGCCAATTGCAGCCACTATAGACTTTTTCATAACTTCTTTTATGTCATCGGTTTTTCCCATCTCTTCTGCCAGGCTGAAGAAATTGCGTACCATCATGGAACTTGTGAAGGCAAAAATAGCAATATCTCCGGCTGCCGCCCTTCTGATAAGCTCCCTCTGCTTGTCCCCTTCGGGTCGGACAAGTGTATATACCTGTGTTTCCAGAACCGATGCGCCACACTTTTCAAGCCCTTCTATGAGCAGGACTGAACCATAAGCACTGCGTGCGGTATCAACAATCTTTCCCTTAACATCAGGGCAGAGATATTCCACCAGTCCTTCTGAGCTGTAGACACCTGGTATACCCAGGACTTCAATTTCAAGTTCTTCCAGCCTCTTTTTAGTATTTGGGCCGATGGCTATTACTTTTGTCCTGTTAAGAGCATTGGTAAATTCATTCCTGTCTTCTACTTTGTCCAGGGTATAGTCGATACCATTGGCACTGGTAAATATAACATAGTCGCTCTTTCCAGAAAGGATATGGTCGGTGAATATATCGAACATGTCGTCTTTCATATCGGTGAGTTCGATCATTGGTGCCTCGAATACCTCGTATCCCATGGATTGTGCCATCTCGCGGGATTTTGCAAGGTAATTGCGTGGTCTCATTATTGCTATGGTATTACTCTTTTTATCCATGTTATCCCCATACGACCTCTTGCATACCCAGGATATCATGTACGGAAACCACGTCACCCACAACTGTTATTGCAGGGGCCTTTACACTGGCCTTTTTTGCTTTTTCTGCTATGTTCTCAAGGTTTCCTGTGGTGATCCTTTGATCTGGGCGGGTTCCTTTTTCGATAATTGCCACCGGAGTTGTCGGAGGTTTGCCATATTTTTTCAGTGCATTCATATTCTCTTCCAGCCTTTTCACTCCCATAAATATGACCAGCGTCCCGGGGAATCGGGCCAGGGTTTCCCAATCAAGGCCGGTTTCCTTTTTGGTCGGGTCTTCATGGCCGGTGATGAATGTAACCATCGATGCATGGTCCCTGTGGGTTACAGGGATTCCGGCATAAGCAGGCACTGCAATCGCAGAGGTGATACCGGGTACAACCTCAAAATCGATTCCTGCCTGCACAAGTTTTTCAGCTTCTTCGCCGCCTCTGCCGAACATATAGGGATCCCCGCCCTTTAATCGAACGACATTCTTTCCTTCTTCTGCCTTTTTCACTATCATATCGTTGATTTCTGTCTGGGTTAGTTTATGATTGCCTGCATATTTTCCTGCATCTATTTTTTCTGCCGTTTCGGGCATGCTCTGCAGGATTGCTTCTCCTGGCAACTGGTCATAGACTATGACCTCTGCGCTGTCGATCAACTTTCTTGCTTTTATTGTGAGCAGTTCCGGATCTCCGGGACCGGACCCAACAAGATATACTTTCCCGTATCCACTATTCATGATATTAATCCTCTATTGACGTGTTTGGGGAACTAAGGAATTGATTGGTTAAAAAGGTTATATGTACTGGATATGAACCGAAGGGAAGAAAAAGTGAAAAAATATACTCATTGTTTATCGAGTATATATAATAAAATATCCTTGTTGAGTTTTCCCTCTCTTTCTATCTTTCTGGCAATTTCTTCGTCTGACATACCCTCAGATTTCAATTCCTTTATCCTTTCATTGACAGAAGGTGAGATGCTGTAATACTCATTTATGTCTTTCCTGTGGCCCCACACATCTCCCTCTATAAGTCTGATTCCTTCCATCTCAAGGAACATTTCAATGGATTTTGATACAGTTTTCCTGTAAGATGAAGGTATCTGGATCACTTCTACATTCTTACATCTTTTAACGAGATCAAATATGTCCTTATTGGACGGTCGGAAAGCCAGATGAATCACTCTTTCCCCCTCATCGAGTGTTTCAATTTCTTTCCTTTTACTGACAACTCTGATTTTCATGATTCCACTCCTGATATCAAGCTCTATGCATAACTGAATAAATTATTATTAAGTCTCACCTCTTAAATAATTATCGAGTGAGGGACTCATTCATTTTTCTTCAAACGCAACCTTACAGCATCAGCATGAGCATACAGCCCTTCTTCTTCTGCAAGTGTGATTATTGTATCACTCAGCGATTGCAAGCCTTTCCTGTCCAGCTGCTGTATTGTGGAATATTTCAGGAAATGATTGATGTTTAATCCTGAGTAGAGCCTTGTATATCCGGCTGTAGGGAGAACATGATTTGTTCCTGAAGCATAATCACCGGTTGAAACGGGAGCATATTTTCCCATGAAAATCGATCCGGCACTATCAATCCTGTCCAGGACTTCATCATCATCTGCTGTCACTATCTCAAGATGTTCGGGTCCGAATTTGTTGGATAATCCAATACACTCATCAAGAGAAGCACCTATAAGGATGGCCGCATTTTGCAGGGATTCTTTCACGATCTCTGACCTGGGGGTGGTATCTGCAAGTTCTCCTAAGCGTTGTTGCGTATTCGCTGCAATTTTCTCAGAGGTGGTTGTTAATACACAGATTGCGTTGGGGTCATGTTCGGCCTGTGCCAGCATGTCAGCTGCGATGAAATCCGGATCTGCAGTTTCATCTGCGATTATCAGGATCTCACTGGGCCCTGCCGGGAAATCTATCTCTGCATGTGTGCGGATAAGCATCTTTGCCGTAGTCACAAATACATTTCCTGGCCCCACAATCTTGTCTACAGGTTTAACGCTTTTAGTTCCATAGGCAAGAGCTGCAACAGCCTGCACACCGCCGAGTCTGTATATCCTGTCAGCACCAGCTACCTTTGCAGATGCAAGTGTCAGAGGATTTACCTTCCCATCGGGGCCGGGAGGAGTGCACATGGCTACATCCTTCACTCCTGCAACTTTGGCCGGGATTATTGCCATAAGTGCTGTGGATGGGTAAGACGCTCTTCCCCCGGGTACATAGGCACCTACGGATCTTAAGGGTACGGTTTTCTGTCCTGCTTTAATTCCCGGGGAAATTTCCACAAACCATTTGTCCCGGGGTAATTGGGCTTCATGGAATTTCCGGATGTTCGATGCAGCCTTATCCAGATGTTTCAACAAAGACGGATCTACTTTTGTCATTGCTTCATTAATTTCGTCTTCAGTTACTTCGATGGCACCAATACGGGCTTTGTCAAATTTTTCAGTATAATAACGCAGGGCACTATCCCCGTCCTTTTTCACATCTGCAAGTATTGTTTCAACTGTATCCTTTACAGCCATCAGATCTGATGCCCTTTCCATAAGATTATTCAATTCATTATTGGTGAGGTCTTTAATTTTCTTATAAAGCATGGGGTAAGTCTCCGTCTTTGTGTTTATGTATTAAATCGTTATTTCAGATAAAGTCCTGAAATGTTTTTTGTTGTTTTTTAGTTTCCAATGTTTCCGGCTCTACATAACCATTACTGTGAGTTTCCCTGCCTAGGTATGAAAGGATTTTTTGGGCAATCTTTGGCCCGACTATTCCTGCAAGTTCCTTTTCATCTGCTGTTGCAAGTTTCTGGCGGCTGCGATACCCCTTCTTGAAAAGTTTGCGTGCTCTTGCTCTGCCCACATTGGGAATTTCCACCAATTCCATTAGTTCACTGCCTGCACCATAATGTATCCGTTTTTCAAGTTTAGCACATTCAGTTTCAAGTTGTGGATTTATCCTGGATGCAATTCTTTGGGTGGCATGCATCAGCCACTCGGCAATATCAGAGCTGGCATAAATGTCTCCTTCTCCGACCTGATAATTCTCAACAATTTTCTCCAGGCTTTTTTCATTGATCCATTCCAGCAGTAACAAAGCGGTCTTGACCTCTGAGAGAAACCATTCATATTCTATCTGTTTGAAAGGACTGGGAACTTCAATAAAATCTTCTGTATGATTCATCACATAATCATTTATTATTTCATAATCCCTGTTGCGCAAGTAAAGCAGGCGCATATCCGGTGTACTGCAAATCAGTTGCAACAAAGTCATATCTGTGGCATATGTGGTTTTTTCCAGGCCGCGGATGATTTTTGAAGCCGAAAGGGGGTCAATATATAGCGAGGATATCATTTTTCCCAGTGCGGTTGCTCTGATGGTCTCATTGTCCTGTTCAAGCATTCCCTCATTCTTGAGGAAGATCAGGGAGTCTTCAAGCAGTTCTTCGAAATTCCAGCTCTGTTGCTGGTGGGCAAAAAATGTGGAACCCAAAAAGGTAAGTATCTCCCTGTGGCAATTTGCAAAACCGCTTGCAATAGTTGAAAGGATATGAGTGCGCAGTGCATTCTCGGTACCCAGTTTGGACCAGATGTCTTCTGCAGAAGCATTGGTGTATCTCTGCAGCACATCGGTGAATTCTTCATAGGTTTTCACTATGACTACAGCCTCTCCGTAAGGGTCCAGATGTGGTCTGCCTGCCCTGCCTGCCATCTGTTTGTAGTCAAGTACAGGGATAGGTTGCATTCCTGCATTGGGGTCATAACGTTTGTAGCTGCGGATGATCACACGTCGGGCAGGCAGGTTCAATCCGGCTGCCAGTGTGGGTGTGCTGCAGATCATTTTTATAGAATTGTTCCGGAAGGCATCCTCTACGATTCTGCGATGGGCAGAATTCAGTCCTGCATGATGAAAGGCTACCCCCTTTTTAATGCAGTCGGCAAGAGTTTCAGTGAGTTTTGTTTCCCCGTTTTCCAGAACATCTTTTGCAATTTCTTCCAGTTCATTGCGATTTTGCCTGTCGAGCAGTTCTCCGACAACAGGAGCACATTTCTTTGCAAATCCGACGCAATTCTTACGACTGCTGTCAAATACAAGACATTGTCCTCCTTCGATAACAGTGTCCAGCACAAGGTTTACAGTATCTTCCCTGTGGCGTCTTTCGATAAACTTCTGGTCTTCATCGAAATTGATGGCATCTCCGAAAAAAATCCCTTCATGTAAATCCGTGGGTCTCCATTCACTCAATACGAGTTTGGCTTCCAGCCACTGTGCAATTTCTATCGCATTGCCAACTGTAGCTGAAAGAGCAACTACCTGTGCCCCCGGATTGAGTCTTTTAAGTTTTGTAAGCGTTACTTCCAGTGTAGGTCCCCTGTTTGCCGAATCCAGTAGGTGTACCTCATCAACGATCACAGCGGTGATATCTTTCATCCAGGGTGTGGAATTACGCAAAAGGGAATCTGTTTTCTCGGAGGTGGCTACTATTATGTCATTGGAACCCAGCCATTCATCCCGTGAATCAAAATCCCCTGTTGATATGGCTGCTTTTATTCCCAGGCTTTCGAATCGTTTAAAATCCCTGAATTTTTCAGAAGCCAGTGCTCGAAGGGGTACAATGTAAAGGGCTTTTCCTCCCTTTTTAATAGCTTTTAGCATCGCCATCTCTGCAAGTAAGGTCTTCCCTGATGCTGTGGGGATTGCTGCAAGCAAGTTTTCTCCTTTTAGCAACCCCTTTTCTACAGCATCTGCCTGGGGTGGATAGAGTTCTTCTATACCGGCCTGAACATATACTTCAATGGCTTCTGAAGGCAGGTCCAGTTCTTCTATTTTCATGAAATTTCACATCTAAGGCGAGTTTGGATATCACTTTTGCTGTTGAAAGGTACAAATATAATTAATAGCATTTATTATTAAAGGGGAATTGTGGGTTGAAAATAGCTATTTTGTCACAAAGTAAAAATTTATATTCAACACGTCGGCTTGTGGAAGAGGCAAAAATCAAAGGCCATTCTGTAATGGTTGTCAATACTCTTCGTTGCTATATGAATATTACATCTTCAAAGCCTTCCATCCACTATAAGGGTAAGGATCTTGATAATTTTGATGCTGTTATACCGCGTATAGCTGCCTCCATTACATTTTACGGCACTGCGGTTTTACGCCAATTTGAGATGATGGGTGTATTCCCAGTAAATGAATCAGTATCCATTTCCAGGTCCCGGGATAAACTACGCTCCTTGCAGATTCTTTCCAGAAAAGGATTGGGAATGCCTATCACAGGGTTTGCTCGGTCTCCCGATGATGTCGATGATGTCATCAGAATGATTGGAGGTCCTCCACTGGTGGTGAAATTGCTTGAAGGTACCCAGGGGATAGGTGTGATTCTTGCCGAGACCAGAAGTGCTTCTGAAAGTTTGATTGATGCCTTTTTAGGAATGGAAGTCAATATAATGGTGCAGGAATATATCAAGGAGGCAGAAGGATCGGATATTCGTTGTTTTGTGGTTGGCAATAAAGTTGTGGCTGCCATGAAAAGACAGGCAAAAGAGGGAGAATTCCGTTCCAACCTTCATCGTGGGGGAACTGCTTGCTCTGTAAAAATCACTCCGGCGGAAAGGAAAACTGCTGTTGCGGCAGCAAAGACTCTCGGATTGAATGTGGCGGGAGTTGATATGCTTAGATCTTCAAGGGGTCCCCTTATTATGGAGGTAAATTCTTCCCCTGGGCTTGAAGGAATCGAAAAGGCATCCGGAAAAAATGTTGCTTCCATGATAATTGATTTTATCGAAGAAAATGCCAGGCCTTGTCGTACAGGTACCAAAGGCTCAAAACAGTAAGGATTCTGTTGTAAATAAAGTGAAATTATATATATATATATTGAATTCATCTGGATGACAAGATGAATAAAAGAGCATCTTGCTATTTCTGTATTGATCCTGTAGGTAACAATACAATTGCTGTGTATTTGCAGAAAATTGGAACGATAAGCAAAACGATGTTGCCCTTTGTTAAAGGGTACCTTACATTGTTTTTTGGAAAACCTCGCAGATTATTTTGGAAGCAGCCCCTTTTAAGAACACAACCATGGATAAAGATTAAATTATAAGCACTATTATTTATTGGATGTTTTATTAAGAATAAATATGGTAGGTCCAATGGTAAACACATCAGATGTATTTTCTGAAACTTCATGGCAATTCTGGAATTTCTGGAATGTACTGGATGTTCTATTCGTAATTTTCGTTATCGTTCTTACGTTTGTTGCATCAAAATTGGTTGACAGGATAATTCGGCATCAATTTGAAATAGCCAACCGTAGAATGGCTGTAGATGAAACTGCTTATCGAATTATCAGGCATACATCCATAGCTCTTGTCTATGTATTTGGATTAGTTCTGATAATTATGCATTTTCCGACACTGCAAGACCTTTCTTTTGCTATCCTGGCAGGTGCAGGATTTTTGGGTATAGTCGTTGGTCTTGCTGCCCAGAGCACAATGTCAAATATTATTTCAGGCGTATCCCTTGCCATATTTCGCCCCTTTAGGGTGGGAGACCGTGTTAATATCAGGGATGATTACGGCAAGATTACGGATATCACTTTACGTCATACGGTCGTTAAAACCTGGGACAATCGCAGGCTTATCCTGCCAAATCATGTAATCAGTGACGAAGCTATCATAAATTGGACTATAGAGGACCCAACGGTATGCTGGCCGATTGAGATAGGTATAAGCTATGATTCCGATATTGATCTGGCCCGTAAGATAATGGTCGAAGAAGGTCGCAAAAACAAAAATACGATGTCCTTCTCTGAACTTCGTAAATATGATGAAAAGTTCAGTGATGATGATGTTTCTGTCCTTTTAACAGGACTCGGAGATTTTTCAGTTAACCTGAAATTATTTGTTTGGGTAAGGGATAGAAGTTTTGCTTATGGTACAGGATGTGAGATTAGGGAAGCTATCAAGAAACGTTTCGATAAAGAAGGAATAGAAATTCCATTCCCATACAGAACATTGGTGTACAAAAAAGACCTGATTGCAGAAAAAAGTTACATCGGGCAAAAAGAAGGAAAAGAGGATTTTTAATATCCTCTTCTTTTTTTATTCGTTTCCAAGTTCCCCGTTGAAATACTTGTCGTATGAGATCATATCAAAATGACCATGGCCACTCAGATTGAACAGGATGGTCTTTTCTTCCCCTGTTTCCTTGCATTTCAGTGCTTCATCGATAGCACATTTGATTGCATGGGATGATTCAGGAGCTGGGGCAAATCCTTCCGTTCGGGCAAAGGTCACGCCTGCTTCAAATACTTCGATCTGGTGGTAGTTTGTGGCTTCCATGAGACCTTCATTGACAAGCTGACTGATTATGGGTGAACAACCGTGATAGCGCAGTCCACCGGCATGGATTGCAGGCGGGATGAAATCATATCCCAGAGTATGCATTTTCAACAATGGTGTCATCTTTGCAGTATCACCGTAATCGTACCTGTATTCCCCGGCGCTTAAAGTAGGACATGCGGATGGTTCTACACCGATCACTCTCAAATCCTTGCCATCCATTTTATCTTTGATGAATGGAAGGCCGATTCCAGCAAGGTTACTACCACCACCACAGCAGCCGATAACGACATCAGGGTAATCCTCAGCCATTTTCATCTGTTCCTGGGTTTCCAGTCCTATTATTGTCTGGTGATGCATCACATGGTTAAGCACACTTCCCAATGCATACTTGGTATTATCATTGAGTGCAGCATCTTCCACAGCTTCACTGATGGCTATACCCAGACTTCCGCTTGTGTCAGGAAAATCTTCCTGGATCTTCCTGCCAAACTGGGTCTCATTGCTCGGGGATGGAATTACATTTGCTCCCCAGAGGTTGATGAGGGATTTTCTGTAAGGTTTCTGGTAGAAACTGGATTGTACCATGTACACTTTACATTCAATATCAAAATAGTTACATGCAAGGGAAAGAGCACTTCCCCACTGTCCTGCTCCGGTTTCAGTAGTAATCCTTTCGGTTCCCTCTTTCATGTTGTAGTAAGCCTGGGCAATTGAGGTGTTAGGTTTGTGGCTGCCAGCAGGGCTCACACCTTCGTGCTTGTAGTAGATCTTTGCAGGTGTGCCGAGTTCCTTTTCAAGTCTTGAGGCACGGTAAAGGGGAGATGGTCTCCAGAGCTTATAGATATCTTTTATTTCATCGGGGATGTCTATGTAACGCTTATCAGACATTTCCTGTTTGATAAGTTCCCTGGCAAAAAGAGGTTCAAGTTCCTCCGGTTTGATTGGTTCATTTGTTGCAGGGTTCAATGGAGGCTCAAGGGGGGTGGGCATGTCAGGTAAAATATTATACCATTTCTTTGGCATATCATTTTCATCGAGTATATATTTTGTATATTCCATGATAAGTCCCTCATATTTAATGTACACTTTAGTACTATTTTGTACGGACAGTTGTTTATTTAAGACTATCGGATAATCATACCAGAAAAGGTTGCAAAAGAAAAGATATATTCATGAATTTTTAGGGTTTGCAACCCAACTCCACTCTTTCTTCTGGTGAGAGGGATAAATAAAAATCGATTATTTCAAGATCATTATAGTGTTTGCTATGCAAAACTTCAAAAAAACGGTCAAGTTTCTGGATAGTTTCCTTATGCATGGGCTTTAAAGATAAGAATTCTTTTGATTCTTTTTCCAAACCCACTTTAGCAAGCTTGTCTGCCAGTACTTTCACTGTTTCTCGATCCTGTTTCAAAAATTGTTGCCTTATGTAATCTATGTCATCCCTGGAATCATCAATTCCCTCTTTGTTTTCCCTGAATTCTTTTGCAGTAATATCATCATAAAGACGCATATATCTTTGATGCAACTTTGCACTTTTTTCCATGTACCAGTACCAGAAGCCATTGTCCATATCAGGATTACTTTCCCTTGTACCATGGCTACTTCTTTCCTTTGCCTTTTTGACCAGCCATTCCCTTCTCCATTTATTGAATTCTGAATCGGGGTTCTGGCTGGCCTCGGGGGCTTTGTTTGGACTATCCCCACTCTTCATTAGCTCATACCACCACGTCTGCTATAAAGATAGAGAAGCACAACAGATAGCCTATACTATCGCTATTAATGTAAGCTCTCTTGTTGTACCACCTGCTATACCACTAGCAAGTTCAAATTATATTTATTCTTATTTAACGTTATTCGCATCGTCTTGTATAGTAATCATCAGTATGAGGGAGTATGTTTTAAGATTTTATTTTCTAAAGATTATTATGCGTGAAATACTTGTAACAATATGTGCTAATTATACATATTCAAAAACTCATTAGTGATCACAATGAATACAGAAAATCAACTTTCTATGGAAGAAAAGGAATTATTGAGCCAACTGGTAAGTGGCAGCCTTTCAATGCATCGTCTGGATAAACATGTCGAAAAGGACAGGGCTGTGCTCCTTCGCAGAATGGCTCTGGAAAGAATTAGAGATGTACAATTGGAACATATTGGTAGTTTCAGTATAAATGAAAATGAAGCAAGTAAGCGCAATATTGAAAATATGATTGGAGCGGTGCAGGTTCCTCTGGGAATTGCAGGTCCTGTTAAAATAGGTGGGGAATTTGCGCAAGGGGAGTATTATCTTCCTCTTGCCACTACAGAAGGAGCTCTGGTTGCCAGTGTGAATCGTGGTTGTTCAGCGATTTCTGTTTCAGGTGGCACTGTAGTGAGGGTCTTCAATGAAGTGATGACCAGGGCGCCTGTGTTCAGGATGAATGATATTAATCATGCAAAAGAATTTGTTGACTGGATAAAAGACGGGGACGTTTTTGGCCAACTTCAAAATAAAGTTTCTGAAACGACACGTTTTGGTAAACTTACCGGTGTTGAACCATATGTACTGGGTAACAATGTTTACCTGCGTTTTGAATTTGACACCAAGGATGCTATGGGAATGAATATGGTAACTATTGCTACCCAGGCGATTGTGGACCTGATCAGTAACGAGTTCGGTGTTTATCCGATATCCCTTTCTGGAAACATGTGCTCCGATAAAAAACCCGCAGCTATCAATAACATCAAGGGCCGGGGTAAAACTGTGGTTGTTGAGGCTGAATTGCCTGCTGAAGTTGTAGAAAAGAAATTAAAGACCACTCCGCAAGCAATGGAAGAGGTGAATTACAGGAAAAATCTTCTGGGTTCAGCCCGTGCGCAGTCCCTGGGATTCAATGCCCATGCGGCCAATATAATCGCTGCCATGTATATTGCCTGTGGCCAGGACCCTGCTCATGTTGTTGAGGGTAGCAGTGCGATAACTACAATGGATGTTACAAAATATGGCTCCCTTTATTGTACTGTGACCCTGCCGGCATTACAGCTGGGTACTGTAGGAGGAGGCACTATAATAGGTACGCAGGCAGAATGCCTGGCTTTGCTGGGAGTTGCCGGTGGAAGTGATGTGCCTGGTGCCAATTCAAAAAAACTGGCTGAAATAATAGCATCAGCGGTACTTGCAGGAGAAATCTCTCTTGTAGGTGCACAAGCAGCCGGTCATCTGGCACGCGCCCATGCTGAACTGGGAAGATAATCAGGATCTCTGGGAGTGGTATATCTCCCCGATCCTTTCCAGGCTCTCTGCTTCTTCAGGAGATTTATCATCCCTCACATTAACAAGCCTGGGAAAACGCAGGGCATATCCGGATTCATAATTGGGACTCTTTTGTATCTCTTCAAAAGCAATCTCAAAGACAATTTCCGGTTTTAATTCTATTTTTCGGCCGGCTTCATAAACAATCAAGTCAGAAAAAAGAGTGGTGAGTTCTGCCAGTTTTTCGTCTGTAATACCGGTGGCAACCTTCCCAATGGCAGGGAATTTCCCGGTGTCCGGATCATAACAACCAAGTGCATAGGAACCAATGAGGTTTGCCCGTCGTCCATATCCCCATTCGGCACCGATAACTACAAGGTCCAGGGTTTCCATGAGTGGCTTTTTCTTGAGCCAGTTCTTGCCTCTTTTACCGGGTGAATAAGGTGCATCGGGCTTTTTTATCATTATTCCTTCATGGCCTGCCCTGAGGGCATCTGCATAAATTTCCTGTATCTCTTCCTCATTATCGGTAATAACCTGTCTGTCCACGAGTATCCTGTCATTGCTCTGGACATTCTGGAACAATAACTCTCTTCTTTTCCTGAGTGGGTTATCAATCAGGCTTTCCCCGTTAAAGTAGAGTATGTCAAAGAGGTTTAGTTTGAGGGGGATTGCTTTGGCAATTGCTTCAACATCATATTTTCTTCTGAACCGCTTAAGTATGTCCTGGAATGCGCGAGGTTTACCATCTTCTCCGATTGCCACGGCTTCTCCTTCCAGAATAGCCGTGTCTGCATTCACATTTTCCTGAACTGCTTCTACTACATCGGGCAGGGAGGATGTTACATTTTCAAGTCTGCGGGAGAATATGTGTATGTTATCTCCTTTTTTATGTATCTGCACTCTTGCCCCATCAAACTTCCATTCCACAGCAACTTCTCCGAGGTCATTCAGGGCTGACCGGATACTGGGTGTTACCTGTGCCAGCATCATTTTGACAGGCCGATTCAGCTGAATGTCAAGTTTCTGTACTTCTTCATTGCCACCATTGCAGGCCGCAACGGCTACAAGCCCCAGGTCGTTTGTCAGCATGAATGCCCGCTCGACTGCAGCCACATCAGTATCAAAGGCTTTGGATATCGCATCTCTGACAATTCCTTCTCCCACACCGATACGCAGTTGCTCGATAGCAAGCCGGGCCAGGTAACGTGCCTCTATCGGGGTTGCCGAATTGAAAAGATATTGTAGATTTTTTATTTTGGTACTCTGAGAACGTTTTCCTGTAGCATCTGCAATATGGGTGAACCTCTCATAAACTTCTTTGATTTCCATGCCGGGTTTTTCTTCAGTAAATGCTGAGAATGTGGACTGTCCTGCAGGATTGGATGACAGGGCCTGTACTGCTGTTTCCCCTATGTCCCCGGTTTTACGGATGATATTTTCGATTTCTTCCTCTGAAACCCCTGATGATTTTGAGAGGGCGGTATATAGGAGTCTGTTCCCGACACCCATTTGCCTATCACTCCAGGCAGGGAAAACCGAACCCATTACAAAGTGAGTCACGACAGGAAGTTCTTCAATTGTAACCTCTTTCAGGAGTTTTGCAATCACATCGGTCATTTCCAGTGAACCGGGGATTTGTTCGATACTTGCACATGTTTTTGCAAAATATTCAAAAGAGGTCACTTATGAACACCTATTCTCAATCTTCTCTGTAAATTGATATAAGGTCGCTCAGGATTGCACTCGCAGTTTCGATAGAACCTGCACCCCTGCCAGTTGAGGTAACTGTGCCTGCAAGATCGGTCTGCACCGATACAACATTGAGGGTTCCTCCAACGGCAAGTGGATGACTTTCCGGAACAAGACGTGGTGAGGTTTGGATAAATCCATCCTTGACTTCTCCTATTTGCTTGATAACATATCCTTCGGATTGTGCAAGGGAGAGAGCTTCAGGAGTAATTTTGGTGATACCTTTTACATCCACATCATGGTATGTTGCTTTCATTCCGAATACATAGTTTGCAAGAATTACAAGTTTACAGGCAGCATCGATTCCTTCCACATCATATGTTGGATCAGTTTCAGCAATGCCGAGCTCCTGGGATTCTGCAAGCATCTGTTCATATGATGCGTGCTCCTCCATCATCCTTGTTAAGATGTAATTGCAGGTTCCATTCAGGATTCCTTCAATACTGATAATTGAGTTGCCTGCTATACTATCACGTATCAGGTTTATTGCCGGCATGGCACCACCGACAGTTGCCTCAAACCTGAATTTAGCATTGTTTTTTTGGGCAGCTTCTGCAAGTTCCCCATATTTGAGGGCCAGGGGACCTTTGTTGGATGTTACCACATCCATTCCCTTTTCAAAAGCTGTCAACATGTTGTCAAGCCCGACTCCTCCGGTTTCAATGTCTGTAGGGGTGGTTTCAATGACAACTTCATGATCTACATTTCTGATAACTTTCAGGCCGCTTAATGTTTCGGGTCCTACCCGGCCAATTTCCTTTTTACTCTTGAGAATCTTTTCAAGATCAAGGCCTTTTTCATCGATAGCAGCACTTCTGGAATCAGCCACAGCAACAACTTTCAGGTCAAAACCCTTTTTTTGGATCTCCTCTTTTTTCTGGAGTAATACCTGAGCTACTCCCTGTCCTACAGAACCAAAACCGATTATTGATGCACGAATAATTTTCATATGTATAACTCCTCAGGAAAATTCTGCCCTTATGGGCTCAACAACAAGCAGGTCTTTTTTCTCTGCAATATTTTTTAGTATGCTGATTGCTTCATGCAGTTCCTTTATCCCTACAGCACATATCTTCAGGGAAGCAGATGAAGCGGTATTTATATGGGGCATGGAAAGAGAAATGTCCACAACTTCTGCATACCCGGTCCTGTCAATGCTGTCGATAGTGTCCTGAATATCGGTATGGACAATATGACCTATCAGGATGACTGCTCCTTCCTCGATCAATCTTTTTTCATCTACTTTGCTGATTCCTATGCCATTTTTTTTAAGTTTTTTTATAATTGCATCGAGATTATCAGGTTCGGCTTCAAAAACGAGCTGTACTGGAATGGTGCCTCTAGGTG